>CAZOOJ010000031.1:0-6283 GCA_964581415.1 Candidatus Woesearchaeota archaeon | reverse complement strand
CCAGGCACTAATACTAACAAAAATTCAGAAACACCAACACCTGCTCATGGATATGCTGGTCAAGCAATTAATTGGCTATTTCCAGGCTCAACAGCACCTAAAGGGAAAGTGTGGGATGAAGCAGCTAAAAAATGGAGAGATGCTCTTCCTAGTGAAACAGGAGCATCAGGACTTGGTTACTCAGCATCAGGAATTCTTCAATCAGCAGCACATGCTCTTGAAATATATTATGGAATAAAAATGCTTGGTGAGTTTCTTGGAGAAGATGATGATAAAAAATTAGATTCATATGCAAAAGCTGCATCAATAGGATTTTTTGCAGGAAGAAGTGCTTATAAACTACTTGGAGAAGATGGATGGCTTAAAATTGGAGAAGGGCTTAAAGGATGGCAAGCAGGAGCTATTGGAATTGGAATGCTAATATGGGTGTATTATAAAACATATGAAGAAATTAGTACAAAGAACATTACATTTTCATGTGAATCATGGCAGGCTCCAACAGGCGGAGAATACTGTGAAGAATGTAACAAACAGGGAATTTTGCCTTGCTCTGAATATCAATGTATAAGTTTAGGACAATCATGTCAGTTATTAAATAAAGGAACAGGAGAAGAAAAATGTGCATGGGTGAATAGAGATGATGTTGAAGTTCCAATAATAACTCCATGGAAAGAAGTTCTTACAGTAGGTTATGATTATAAACCAGACAATACAATATCTCCTCCTGACAGAGGTGTAAAGATAGTAAATACTGAAACTTCAGACGGATGTTTAAAAGCTTTCTCTCCTTTGAGTTTTGGAATAACTGTTAATGAACCAGCACAATGCAGAATAGATTATATAAGAAAAGATTCTTTTGAGAATATGAACTATAATTTTGGAGGAACTTCTTTATTTAAATATAATCACAGCGAAATAATGAACTTTCCAGGAAAAGAAAATGCTGAAGCAGAAAATTTGACATTAAGAAATAATGGAGAATTTGGAATGTATGTAAGATGTCAGGATAAAAACGGAAATAAAAACATTGGAAACTTTGTATTTAAATTCTGTATAGAAGAAGGACCAGACACAACTCCTCCATTAATAATAACAACAAATGTATTAGATGGAATGCCAATAGCTTATAATCAATCAACATTAGAAAACTTTATAGTATATGTCAATGAGCCAGCACAATGCAGATGGAGTAAAACTGACCAAGATTATGAAAACATGGAAAATGATTTTTCCTGTTCTTCTTCTATAAGAGAAATGAATGCGCAGATGGTTTATGAATGTAAAACAACACTTACAGGATTAAAAGACAAACAAGAAAACAAATTTTATTTCAGATGCAAAGATAAACCAAAGTCTCCAGAACAAGATAGAAATGTAAATTCAGAATCGTATCCTTTTACTTTAATTGGAACAAGACCTTTATACATAAATTCTATAAAACCAAATGGAACAATAAAAGATTCAACAGAGATAGTAGAAATTAAACTGGAAGTAGAAACTTCTGCAGGATATAAAGAAGGAGATTCAACTTGTTATTATAGTGAATCTTGTTATAAGGAAGGTGGAAGTTCTGAAGAAGGAAGCTATACAGCATTTTATTATGAAAATGAAAGCAGTTCACATTCTCATTCTCAAAAGCTTAATTTAGGAGAAGGAACTTATGAATGTTTTGTGAAATGTGTTGATTTAGGAGGAAATTCAGATACAAAAAAAACAGAATTTAAAGTTGAAACAGATGAAAATGCTCCGATTGTTGTAAGAATATATCAGGAAGAAAACTATCTAAAACTAATAACAAATGAGGAATCAGAATGTGTTTATGATACTAGTGGATGTGATTATTTATTTGAGGATGGAATTTCTTTCTCAACTTTGGATAATTTTGCTCATTTTACAGAATGGAATTTAGATGTAAATTATTACATAAAATGTCAGGATGCATATGGAAATTGTCCAATGCCTAATGAATGCAGTATAATTGCAAAACCTTTTGAAATTAAATATGAATGATAAGATAAATCTCGAAAATAAAATAAAGATTTCTGAAAATTCTTTTTAAAAACAAAATTTTATTGAAATTAGATAACAAACTTGCTTAAACAATATTTTTTCTAAATATTTTCTGATTAATGCTGATATATTTCAATATAAATTTATGATAAGAAATCAATCGATGACAAAATCTTTTAATTAACTTATAAAATAAGCAAGAAATTAATAAAAATTATTCTGTAGTTTATTTATTTTTAGAGGAATTAATTAAAAACAGCTTTGGAAAAATTCTATATCTTTTCTAAAATTTTATTTGATAAAACTAAAAAGAGGATATTAGAAAAAGCAAAAGAGATATAATTTCTAAATAATTAATTAATAGGAAAATTACTTCTATAATCTATGAAATGATTTATAGTTAATCGTTAATAATTGGAATTATCTGTCTTTTTTCAAGGAATTTCCAAAAACATTAAAAACATAATAATAAAAACTTTTAAACACTATTTTGTTTAACTAGTTCATGAAAAGATTGAAAAATAAATTCAGATTAGGACAGATGAAGTTATCTTTTGGAATGATTTTTTCAATAATTTTGATGATTCTATTTGTAGCCTTTGCTTTTTATGCTATTGATAAATTTTTGTCAATGAGTGATGCTGTTAAAATTGGAAAATTTTCAGACAGTCTTCAATCTGATATAGACAAAATATGGAAAGCTCCACAAGCATCACAAAAATTTGAATATGATTTACCAAAAAAAATAAAAAAAATTTGTCTAATTGATTATTCTTCAGGAAACAAAGGAGGAAATTCTGATATTTATGAGGAGTTAGAACATATGTATTATGAAAATGAAAATTTATTTTTTTATCCAGTAGGCTCTTCTGAAGGAATAGATGTTCTAGTATTAAAACATATCAATCTTGAAAAAATCACTGAAACAAAAAATCCTTTTTGTATTGAGAGTTCAAAAGGGAAAGTAGAGTTGACTTTAAAAAAGAATTATGATGAGATTTTAGTCAGAATAGAAAAGTAATTTTGATTAATTAGAAGCATAAATTCCAGAAGTAATAAAATAAAAATGATTATTTTGAGAATAATTAATTCTAAAATTATCTGATTATTTAAGCTCTGGATACAATAGGATTTTTTATTATTAATAAAAGATGTTTAATAATTTAATATTTCCAACAAAATAAATATTTAAACTCTTTTTTATTAGAAAAATTATGAATAAAGGAGGTTATTTGCAGATATCTTTTGGATGGCTCTTTGCTATTATTGCTGGAGCTTTTATTTTATTTTTAGCTATTTTTGCTGCAACAAAATTAATAAATATTGATGATACTACTCACAGTGCTAAAACAGGAAAAGAAATAGGCATACTATTAAATCCTTTAGAAATTGGTTTTGAAACAGGAAAAATAACATCTTTTAACATTCCTACAGAAACGAGAATTTACAGCAAATGCAATAGCCTTGGAAATTTTGGAAGACAATTAATAGAAATATCTCAAAAAGATTTTGGAAAATGGAAAAAAGTTGATTTAGATGTAGGATTTTCAAACAAATACATTTTTTCAGAGAATTCTGAAGGAAAAAAATTTAATATTTTTTCAAAACCTTTTAATTTTCCTTTTAAGATTTGTGATTTAGTTTATCTAAGTTCATCTTTGCAAAATTATTGCTTTGTCAATGCTCCAGAGAGTATAAAAGAAGAGATAAAAGATTTAGAACCAGAGAATTTTGCTCTTGCTAACAGTGTAGAAGAATGTAAAGAAGGAGATATAAAAGTTTGTTTTGGAGGAGGAAATTGTGATATAGAGGTAAAATATAATTTAGGATATATCAATAAGAATGGAGACAGAATCTATTTTGAAGGAGATGCTTTAATGTATGCTGGAATTTTTTCATCTTCTGAAGTTTATGAATGTCAATTAAAAAGAATTATGAAAAGAACTAAACAGTTATGTTATTTATACAAAGACAAAGCAGAATTTGTTTCACAAAAAGGATGCAATTCTAATGTTAAAGGAGATTTACTTCAATTGATTAATCTTATAAATGATTTTGAGAACTCCTCTGATTTAATTACTATTGAGATGAAGAAACTTGTTAATGAAATTAAAGAAAAAAATGATTTAGCCTCATGTAGATTATGGTAAAATGAAAAATAAAAAAGCACAACTTAAAACAAAAAAATCAGAGATTTTTAGCTTTCAACTGGCAAAAAAGAGCAAAGGCCAGTTGAAAATACAGCAGATGGCATTTATGTTAATAGCTGTGACTTTATTTTTTGTTTTAGTGGGCTTGTTTGTTCTTGTCTTTAAACTTTCAAGTTTAAAACAATTAGCTACAGAACTTCAAGAAAGAAATGCTATGACTCTTGTAACAAAATTTGCTAATTCTCCTGAATTTTCATGCGGAGAAAGTTTTGGAACAAGCAAAATAAATTGCATAGATGCTGATAAGATTATGATGTTAAAACAAAATATAGAAGAATATAAAGAGCTCTGGGGCATCTCAAATATAGAAATAAGAAAAATTTATCCAAAATCAGAAAAAGATATTCTATGTAATCAAAATAATTATCCTAATTGCAACATAATAAGACTTATAGATGAAAATATTAAAGGTGTGGATTTAATGAACTTTGTTGCATTATGCAGAAAAGAATATTCAGAAGAAGAAACTTATGATAAATGTGAACTTGCAAAATTAATGATAAGTTATGAAGAAATTAAATTATAAGAATGAAAAATAAAAATTTGCTGAATCTGAAGTCAAAACGCTCACAAGAAGAGATGGTGGGATTTGCATTAATTATAATTATAGTATCTGTGATATTGTTGGTTTTTTTAGGATTTTCATTAAGAGGAGAACAAAAAGAAAGTGTAGAAAGTTATGAAGTTGAAAGTTTTATACAATCTTTTTTACAATATACTACAGAATGTAAAGCTTCAAATTTAGAATATCTTACAATTCAAAAATTAATATTTTATTGTGATGAGAAAAGAGAATGTTCAGATGGAAAGAATACATGTGAAGTTTTAAAATCAAATTTAAAAGGAATTATAGAAGAAAGTTGGAAAGTAGAAGAAGGAAGTGTTGTCAAAGGCTATGAATTAAAAATTGATAAAGAGAATTCAGAAATTTTATTAATAGAAAAAGGAGATAAAACAAACAATTATAAAAGTTCTATGCAGACTTTTGCTAGATCAGGAAAGTCATATCACATACTTTTTACAGGTTATTATTAAGTGACATACTCCATTATATTTAGAGTTTTATTTATTAATTAAATGTCTTAATAGAATCGCATGTGACTCCTCTTATTTATTAGTTTAATTATTAGTTACAAGTTTTCAGTTATATTGAATAGGTTTATGATAATAGACATAACTCTTTTATATTTTAAAATTTATTGTTAGAGTGTCTATTAGCAGAATTGGTTTGTGTCTTCTTCTATTTTTTGTTTTTTCTTCAACTAATTCAATAAAACCAAATCTTTCTAAGAGTTTAATATCATCATTTACAGATTTAAATCCTCTTCCAAGTTTTTTAGATAATTCATAAATAGAGTTGGGATTTTGATTTTTTATAACGCTCAGAATTCTTGCTTTTTCATTGCTCAATAACTGCCTTAAAACAGAAATTCCTGAAAAATCATAATTCTCTTTGGAGAATTTAGACTTCTTAAAAATAGAAAAATTTCCTTTTGATTGCTTTATTGTTATTTCTTTAGTTCTTTTTACCATATCTATTATTTTTTAATATATATCTAAAGTATATACTTCATAGATATATATCTTTTTATCATATATATTCTTATTTATGACCCTATATTAATAAATCTTTTGTTTTAATAAAAATAAGTATTTGTATTAACAGGAAAATAATAACAAAAGGTTTATAAATGAAATCCCTAAAATAGGAGTATTTTAAAAGAAAAAGGGAAAAATCAACAACAAGCTTTTTAAATGAACTTGATTAGGAATAATACCTTTAATCTAATAGGGGATTCATACTCGATAGGATAGTTTACCCTATGCTATCTAATTGAGAAGTTGTTATAAACAACAATAGTTTATAGAGATGAAAGGGGGTTTAAAAAAATGAGATTAAATTTTAGAAAAGTTTCAGCAATAACAAGCAGTGCTTTAATGTTAGGAATGAGCATAGCAACACCAGTTATCGCTTCTACTTATCCAAGTCCATTTGTTGATGGAAGTTCATCAAATGTAGCAATTGTTTATGGTACTGGAGAAGGTGTTTCTTCTCTTGACTT
>CAZOOJ010000030.1:0-2847 GCA_964581415.1 Candidatus Woesearchaeota archaeon | reverse complement strand
GGAAAATATCCCACCACCAAATTTTCAAATAAAACTTCTGAACTTCTCCAAGATAAAGTGCTGCATAAATAAATAATACAATCAATATTTCAAAGATTTCAGGAATATCTATTTTATATCTTTTTTCAACTAAAAAAGGAAGAAAAGTTAATATTATTGTTAGAGAAGTGATAAATAATGTAAACCATCTTTTTTCATAAACCTCTATGAATAATGCAATAATCAAAGAAATTCTTATTGTTATCAGCAAATATTTATTTATTTTTTTAATTGAATCTTCTTTCATAAAGGAGAAGAGTTTAACTAATTTAAAATATTTTTGTTTATTAGCTTTGGGAAATTCTTCTAAAAGAAAACAAATTATTTTATTTTTGAGTTATTAATTAACACTGAATTTATAAATAGAAATTAAGATATCTCTTTAATAGATTGCTTCTGATAATTTATTTTTAAGAAATTAAATTCTATAGAAATTATTATTTATTAATAAGTAAAATTTTATGAGGAAAAAATAAAGTTTTATCAAAGCCAGTTTATTAATAGAAAAATTAAATTATTTGACTAAATTCACACTCTTCTGTTTCTTGATTCCAATAATCATAACCTTTGTTTTGACAGCATATGTCATTTTGTCCTAGTGCGACTGTTCCGCAACTTTCTCCTAAAAGAGATTCATCTTTAACATCTTTAGCTAAAAATCCCCACCAAGGATTTCTTATTTCAATTTGTTTTCCTGTTTCAGAATCAAATTCTACTCGAATTCTTTCTCTGACAGGAAATAAATAAAATAATCTTGCTTTCTTTTTTGTCTGGACTTTATATATTCCCTCTTCATTTAGAGTAATATTGCAAGAACAATCTCTTTGCTGAATTTTTTTCTGCACTTTTTCTTTAATCTGGTCTGGCATTAAATTTATTTTTTTTATCTGTTTTCCTGAAAATTCTCCATAGACTTTTCCATTATGATGATATAATGTGTTATTTGTTGTCATGTTCACACCTTTAATTTGTATAATTATATTTCCTGATTTCCCAGCTTGAATAGTCATTTCTCTTTTTCCCTTTTCTAGATTACATTTTGTGACAGAGCCAGTGCAAGTGCAGTTTTCAGGACATTCTACTGCTTGAGAAGAAACTCTTAATTTATTTCTTTCTCTTATTGCGTCCTTTATCGGAGATTCTATAATATTTTGATTAATTTTCCCAGAATTAACTAAACTTGTATTTTGATTAATCTTTCCAGTATTATTTAAATTCGCACTCTGATTAATATCTCCTACATCATTTAAATTTTCATCTTGATTTCCCTGCGCAAATATAAAACTTATCAGAAATAATGCTAAAATTCCAAAAATAAATATTTTTTTCATAATTAAAAATAGAAAAAAGAGTTTATAAATTTTACTTAATCCTGAGTTGTAAAATCTTACTAAATCCTGCTTCTATGAAATGTATTTTTCATAAAAAATCATTCTAACAATAATGGATATCCAAAATAATATAACTTCTTAAAGAATCAATTAATAATAAAATCACTTATTTAATCAGTGAAGTACTTAATCAATAAAACAATCTAGGAATTGATAAGTTAATAATCTTTTAATTTATAAAACTTTTCCCCAACCAATTAATCTCCAATGCCTTTCAATATTTCTTGCTATGCCTATTTTATCATCTTTTAAAGCAACTATCGGAATATTCAATAATAATTCAACTTCTTTTTCTTCTTTGTCAATTTTTTCTACTGCTCCTACTGTTATTGTTGTGTTTACTGAAAGCATCAACACTTCTTTTGTTTTTAAATCTTCAACTTTCTTAGACTCTTCTATTCCTAAAACTTCATTAAAGAGATGAATTTTAATTTTAATCTTATTTGTTATTTCAGGAAGTTTTCCTTTTAAGCTTGCTACGCATCCTGTTAAAGAATCTGTTTTTGTTAAAAAAGGATCTAATTCTGTTTCAATAGAAATGCTTGCACCAGGTTCAACTTCTTTCACAGCATTATTTCCCTTATGCAAAGATAGAATTTTTGTAGTCAAAGTTTTATAATCAGTCTGATTTGCTTTTTTTACTGTTAATCCTGGTTTTATTTCAATCTCATTTCCAACTTCTAATTTTCCTTTTTTTAATATTCCTCCTAAAACTCCTCCATTTAATTTATTCACAGCTTTTCCTGGCCTGTTTATATCAAAACTTCTTGCTATTAAGAAAATCGGTTCAGTATTGATTTCTCTTTTTGGAATTTCAATTTTACAGATTTCTTCAAGAAGTTTATCTATATTTATTTTTTGTTGTGCTGATATTGGAATTATCGGAGAGTTTTCAGCTATAGTTCCTTTTGTAAACTCCTTAATTTCTCTATAATTTTTTAATGCTTGTTGCTTGTCTACTAAATCTATTTTATTTTGGACTATGATGATATTTTTTATGTTTTTTGTCTGCAAAGCCATAAAATGTTCTTTTGTTTGTGGTTTTATTCCTTCATTTGCAGCAATTACTAATATAGCTGTGTCTATAATTGAAGCTCCGGAAAGCATAGTAGCCATTAACATTTCATGTCCAGGAGCGTCTATAAAACTTATATATCTCATGGGCTTTCCTTTATTTTCCACATTAAATTCATCTTTTTCTTTAGATATTATTATATCTGCATAGCCTAATTTTATTGTAATTCCTCTTTTTAGTTCTTCAGAATGTGTGTCAGTAAACTTTCCAGTAAGGCATTTGAGTAGTGTTGTTTTTCCATGGTCTATATGCCCAACCATTCCAATATTTAATTCTGGAATTTCTTTTGCCATAACAAAAAGAGAAACAATCAAGTTAAAAGGTTTTTGGATTAAGACTCTG
>CAZOOJ010000029.1:0-1533 GCA_964581415.1 Candidatus Woesearchaeota archaeon | reverse complement strand
TATATTCAATTAATTGAGGTTTCCAGTTTTTTAATTTACACAAATGCATTAAAATAAGCAGAGGATATTTTCCACAAGCATCAATTTTATTAAAATTTTTAAAGTATAATAATATTTTCTATTAATGAAAAAACTCTTTTTAATTTATATTCCTTCTAATAGTTGGAATATTTTTAATAAAGAATCTGAAGATTGTCTGGATTTATCTGGATTTTTTGATTATTTTTATAGAGAATATAATGTTTCTGAAGAAAGACTTGAAGTTGCTTGAAAAGGAGTTATTAAGAAGAAAAGAAAAATTAGAAAAAGAAAAGATTGTTCCTAGAATAGAACTGTCAGGAAAGATTTTTAGAGATTTACTTTTTTAAATATTCAACTTCTTCTTTATCTAACTTTAATTCTTTTGCAATTTTCTGATTTGAAATCAAAATATTCTTTATTATTGGAAATTCATTCATCGCTCTTTTGTATCCAACATGAACAAATTTAGCATATTTTTGTGCTATAGACTTTTTCTTTGCGATTTTTTGATTATTAAGCCATATTTTCAAAATTCTGGAGGGTTTTTTATAATTTGTAAATCCTGTTTTTATTCCTTTTTTTGATGCTGAAATTCCATAACTTAATAAAAAATTTTCATAAATTAAAAATCTCCAATATTGCTGTTTGTAAATTCTGCCTTTGAAAATATCTGCTTTGCTTAGAATTCCATAAGCTTTTGCTAATTCTTCTCCTGAATATTCTAAAGGAATATTCTCCTCTAACCATAGCATTATCTCATCTATTGAAAGATTTACAGAATCAAAAATCTTTATTGTTTCTTTAATGGGTTTTCCTTTGAAAATAGTTCTTAGTGCATGAAATATATCAATCTCTCTGTCTCTTTCATAGATTTCTAATAAAGAAGGATCTTTTGTTCTTGAAACAGAGTGCAAATCATTTATAGCAGCTCTTATATCTCCTTTAGCTCTTATTGCTATGCTTGTTAAAAGATTTTCATTAATAAAAAGATTCTCTTTTTCTAGAATATTTCCTAATATTTCCCTTATTATTCTATAAGGAACTTCTCTTAATTTAGTAATTTCTGATTTTTGTCTTAAAGGAGATAATTTTCTGTTCCAGACATCATTTGCAGTTATAAGAATAGGAAAAGAAGCATTTTTTATTAAAGATAATAATTCTGATAATCCTCCTCTATCAACTCCTGAAATTCCATCAACTTCATCAACAAGAATTAATTTATTTTTGAATGAGAGAGATTTTTGTTCTAAAGCAGGTTTTAAAACCTCCTGCATTTTGATTTTATTTCTCAAATCAGAAGCATTTAATTCAAAAATTTCTGAATTTAATTCATTTGCCATAACATGAGCTAAAGTCGTTTTGCCTGTTCCAGGAGAGCCGTAAAGTATCAATGCTTTTTTTGAAGGAAAATTTCTTATAAACTCTTTTACTTTTTCAACTGCAATATCCTGTCCTTTGACTTCTTCAAATTTTTTCGGACGATATTTTTCAATCCATGTCATTTTTTATTTT
>CAZOOJ010000028.1:0-24413 GCA_964581415.1 Candidatus Woesearchaeota archaeon | reverse complement strand
TTTTTTCTCTTCCTTGATTTTTTTATTTACTTTTTTAACTTCCTCTTTGATTTCTTTTTTTTCTTTAGATTTGTCCATCTTTTTAAAACGTTTTTTGTCTTCTAAGTCTAATTCTATAATCTGTAAATTTGAAGCTCTAAATGAAACATCTGTTTTTGAACCATCCTGTTTTTTTACTTGAATTCCTTCAATATAAATTTTAGACATTTTTGGTTTTACTTCCTTAACTTTTCCAATTCTTTTTTTAAATTTTCCTCTCAAAATTTTTATTTTATCCCCTTTTTTGACTCTTAAATTTCTTTTTCCATATTTTTTTCTTAATTCTTTTGATAAATTAACACTAAGAAATTTATTCTTAATATGTAATGGAGCATTTGCTAAATATTTCCTCTGCTTTCGAGGCTGTTTGCTTGCTTTCCATTTAGTTGAAAATTTTTTCTTCATTTTTATATAATTCCTGGAAGAGATATTCTAATTAATCTTATTATCCCTTCTCCTAATTCTTTTGTATCCATATTTTTTCTTTCCATTTTTCCAACAATTTCTTTACAGTTAGTAGGGATAGATTGCCTAAATCTTTCAGCATTTTTTTCACGATTTCTTCCATTTGAATATCTTCCTGCTGCTACTGATGCCTGAGCTAGATATCTAATGGTTTTTCTTATTAATTCTTCTTCATCTATTTTCATTTTAATAAACAATCTTTGCGATTTTGCCAACTTGTTGCCATCGCTCCATAACCTCCCTTGCAATAGGTCCTTTAATCTGAGTTCCTTTTGGATTTCCTTTTTCATCCTTTAATATTGTAACAGCATTATCTTCAAATGCAACTCTTTCTCCATTTTTTCTTCTATAAGGTCTTTTCTGTCTTATAATAACAGCATCAAAAACTTTTCCTTTCATATCAGGAATTCCTTTTTTTACACTGACTTTAACTCTGTCTGCTATTTTTGCAGCAACCTGCTTTCTTTTTTTTGCTTTTGCTCTTTTTACACCAACTATTTTAACAATCTTTGCTCCACTATTATCAGCAGAGATAACTCTTGCTCCTAAATTCAGTCCTTCTGTTGCCTTGGCTGATATTGCTTTCATTTTTCTTCTCCTGATTTTAAAATTTTAATTACAACAAAATGAATTATTTTGCTTAATGGACGACATTCCTGAATTTTTATTAAATCTCCTACTTTAATTTCTTTTTCTAAACATTTAGGCAGCCTTGCATGTATTTTTGTTTTTGATTTCTTATATCTTTCATATTTTTTTACATAAGCTCTTCTTTCAAATTCAATTGTAACTCTTCTAGGAAATTTTTTTATTACCTTTCCCTCAAATATTCTACCTCTTAATTTTAAATTTCCATGAAAAGGACATTCTTTATCTTTCTCTTCAGCTTCTGCTATATCTGACATTCTTTCTTTTTTTACTTTCTTTTCTTTCTTCATTTTATGTGTATGCTTATTTATTCACTTATTGATTCTTCTTCAAAACCTAATTTAACTAACATTTCCTTTATATTCTTTCTATGGTCTCCTTGAAGCTCAATTATTCCATTTTTGGAGGTTCCTCCGCAGGCAAACTCGTTTTTCAAATCTTTTGAGAGTTTTTTTATGTCTACTCCTTTGTCAAAACCTGAAATCACTGTAACAATTTTCCCATATCGTTTCTTGTCCGTTGATATCTTTATTTTTTGTGAACTTTTTCCTATCTGTTCACATACACAGGCTTCTTTTGGTAAGCCACATTTTGGACATATTTCCATGTTATTTATTGAGTGTGAGTATTCTTGCGATTATTTTTTTAATTTCTTTTATCTTTGTTTTTTGTGAAGCACCTTTTGATTTTATTAATTCTAATCTCAATTCCTTTAATTTTTTCTCTTTTTCTTCTTTATTCATTCTTTGAATATCTTTTGCTTTTAAATTCATTTTATTTTTTCTTTTTTAATTTTTTATTTTCTTTTTTAGACTCTTCTTTTTTAGACTCTTCTTTTTTATTTTCTTTTAATTTCATCAAGATTTCTTCATTAATTTTTATTTTTTCTTTTAATCCAGAATCTGGAGACAATATTGCTACTTTTACTCCCACTGTTCCGGGTTTTGTTTCTGCTCTTGATTGAGCTCTATCAACAATCTTTGCTTCATTTCCAGTCTTTTTTAAATAACCTTGAGCAAATCTCCAGAGTTTAGCTCTTGCTCCAGGAAGCTTTCCATTAAGTCTTATTTCAGCACCTAAAGCTCCAGCATTCATTATTTTTTGTAATGTTTTATATGCAACTACTTTGAACTTTATAGGCCCGAATCTTTCCAAACTGAGAGCAATTTCATCAGCAATTATTTGAGCATCAAATTCTGGTTTCTTTATTTCATCTACTTCAATATTCGGATTTTCAAGTTTAAATTTTGTTTTTAAAAATTTAGTAAGTTCTTCTATTTTTTCTCCTTTTCTTCCTATAACTAATCCAGGTTTATGAGTGGATATTATTATTTTTTCACCAATTGGCGTATAAATTATCTTAACTTTGCTTACTTTTCCTTTTCCAAGCATTTTTTTTACAGATTCACGAATAGAAAATTCTTCTTTCTTAAATTGAACTACTTTTCTTTCTTCCATTTTATTCTTTCTTTTTATCCTTTTGATTATATTTTTGTTTTTCTTCTACAATTATGCTAATATGACTTCTTTTTTTCCTCCATCTTCCAAATCTTCCAAAAGGTCTTTTTCCAATATTAGCAATTGCTTTTTTAATCACTGGTTCTTCTAATTCATTATAATTAGCATTAGCTTTTAGAGATTTTAACATCTTAATAAAATGCTCAGTTGCTCTTTTTGGATATTTTCCAGAACCTGAAGCATATCTAACTCCTTTTTTATGCGCAATTTCACCTTTCATAGGTATAACTTTTCTTTGTCTGAGAACATTTTCAAGCTCTGAAATTGCTTTATCTATTTTTTTGTTTTTTATAAATTTGCAAATAGCAATTGAATATTTAGTAGAAATTGGCAAATTAGAGAAATTAACTTTCGCTTCTGTTTTCTTTATTTTTGTAGTTTTTTTAGTTGGTTTCTTTTTTTCTTTCTTTTTCTCTTCAGTTTTTTGTTTAGTTTTTTCTTCGTCTTTTTCATCAGATTTATTTTTATTATTCAATGCTTTATCTTTCTTCTCAGTTTTTAATTGAGTTCTGACTACTTCTGATTTTTGTTTAGGTATGCTAACTATTTTCTTCTTTTCTTCTTTTGCTAAAGGTTTTTCTGTGTTTGGCATTTTATTTCTTAGCTTTGTGTTTTGTTCCTTTTGTAGCTCCTACTCCAGCTTTACTGTGTTTTACTCTATTTCTTGTAGGAGCAAACTCTCCGAATTTGTGTCCTAACATCTCATTTTTAATTTCTACAGAAACAAATTTATTTCCATTATAAATATAAATTTTCATATCTATCATTTCAGGAACAATAATTAAATCTCTTTGATGTGTCCTTATAGCTTTATTTTCTTTTAATTTTAATCTTGCTTTTTTAACAAAATCCTCAATTTTTCGGAAATTTCTAAGAACAGCTCTTCTTTCTTTTGCTCTTAAAAATTTAGCAAATTCTCTAACATCTAATTTTTTTAATTCTTCGACTGTCTTTCCTCTATATGTAAATTGTTTTTTTTGTATTTCTTCCATTTTTAAATTTCAATTTTTATCATTTTTTGATTTTGAGTTAATGCTGATACTTGTGAATCATATTTTGAAGTATCAAGTCCTCTTTCCAGCATCTTTATTCTTACTCCTCTATAATGATTGAGATATTCATCCAAATTTACTCTCCTTTTCTTAGAAGGAGTTTTCACTAATGTTCTAATATTATCTATTATACAATACATGTTCACTTGAAGAGATTCTTCTGCATCTGATTTTCCGCTTATTTTTTCTAATCTCTTTACTTTTGGTGTAAATTCTATTATTTCCATTTTATTTTTTCTTACCTGTTCTTCTTGGCCTTATTAGTCCTACTTTTTTTCCAGCAGGAGCATTTCTTTTAGCGATTTTACTCTTCACATTTTTTCCTCTACCAGAACCAAAAGGATGGTCCAATGCATTCATTTTTACTGCTGAAGTTCTTGGCCATAATTTACTTTTTGTTTTTTTAATATAATATCTTTTACCTGCTTTTACAATTGGTTTACTTATTCTTCCACTTCCAGCTATTCTGCCTATTATAGCTCTACAATTTTTATTTAATTTCTTTTCTTTTTTAGAAGGCATTAAAATAAAAATATTTTTATCTGTTTTTCTATTTATAAAAGCACTAGTTCCAGAGCTCTTTATGAATTTTCCTCCATCTTTTGGTTTTGATTCAATACAATAAATTGGAATTTTTAGAGGAATATCTTTTAATTCTAAAATATTTCCTTCTTTAATTTCCTTGTTACTAAATTCTATTTTTTGTCCTTCAAACATTCCTCTAAACGCAGGAATATAAAAAATTTCTTCTTTACATTTCATTTTTGCTAAAGGAGCGCTATGTCCTCCAGAATTAATTAATTTTAAGACAGTTCCTTCTCCTTCAAGTATTCTGGGATAACTCAATTTATATTTAAAAGATTTTTTTCTTACTCTATATGTTGAAGTTCCTCTTCCTCTTCTCTGTTGAATTATTCTCTTTCCCATTTTACATTAATCCTAACTTAGTTGCTATATCAATAGCAGGAAATTCTTTTTTTAATTGAACATAAGCATATTTATTATTATTTCTAATTTGAACTCTAATCTTTTTTACTTTCACATTAAAAATTTCTTCAATTTCTTTTCTAATTTCAGATTTTGTCTTTCTTTTATCAACTAAAAATGTTAGAAGATTCTCTCTTTCAATTTTCATAATCGCTTTTTCAGTGGTAATTGGTTTCATTTTTTTAATTTCTTTTTTTCTAAATCTTTAATTGCTTGTTCAGTATAGATAGTTAATCTTCCTAATCCTCCTTCAGATAGATTATTAATATTAAGACTTTTTACATTAGCAATATCAAAAGCATTTACTTTTAATTTTTCATTATCTCCTAAAACGAGAAGCATTCCATAATTCTTTTTGTATTTTCTTCCTCTTATTTTTCCTTTTCCACTTCTTATTTTCTTTTTTTTAATAGCAATATCAAATAATTTCTCTCCTAAAATTTTTTTTAAAGCTGAAATTAAATTTTTTGTTTTCAATGAAACTAATTTTGCTTCTACAATTAGAGGAAATTCTTTGTCAATATTTTCCTTTTTTAGTCTTTCATATCTCTCTAGAATTTTATTCTTATCTGCTGTTGCGCTTAATGCAGAATTAAATGCCATTTCCATCTCTTTTTTATTTATCTTTTTTGTATTAATCATAGATTCTATTTTAGGAGGATGAGCTCTTCTACCTCCTTTAGTGCCAGGAATTGTTGCTCCTTCTGGATTAAATTGAGAACCTCTTCTTAACATAATCTTTCTAGGAATTCTTGACCACGCTCTTCCATACTGGCTTTTCCAAACATGCCTTCTATGAACCCATTTACCACTTGCAGAAGCTTGTTTTCCTGCTATTAATGAAGGAGCATAAGGCTGTTTTTTCTTTTTAGCTTCTAAAATTTTTGAAACAATATCTTTTCGAATAGAAAAAGAAAAGCATTTAGGCAATTCAATTGTTCCTTTTTTCTTTCCTTCAATTGATAAAATTTGTGCTTTTTTCATTTTATCTCCAATAATTCATAATTTTTCTTTTTAGTTCTTTTACTCTTTCTAAGAGGAGCTGTGATTAATAATTGCCTTTTTGAAGAGCCAGGAATACTTCCGGAAAGAAGAATATAATCTTTTTTTATATTTCCATAATTTTTTAAATTTTTTAATTCTTTTTTATTCTCTGCTTTTCCAATATCAATTATCTTTTTGTTGTAATCTACTCTTGTAAACATTCCTAATTGTCCAGCCATAGGAACTCTAAAAGTAATTCTAGCAGGATGCCAGGGTCCTATGCTTCCTACTTTTCTGACACCTTTTTCTGTTTTATGACTTCTAAGTTTTATTCCAAATCTTTTTACAGGCCCTTGGAAGCCTTTTCCTTTTGTTAATCCTCTAACATCAACTAACTGTCCTTTATCAAAAAAGTCTGTTACAGAAAATTCTTTATTTAAATTATCTTTAATAAAGTTTATTTTTTCTTCTAAATTTCCCTGTAATCCTATTTCAATTAAATCAGGTTTCTTTTTTATTCCTGTATTCTTAGTTTGTGAATAAACTATAATTCTAATATCATCATAATCCTCTTTTTTTATTGAATCTATCTCTTTTATTTTTTTTGGAATTTTTATTATCTTTTTTAGTTCTTTATCTAGATTTTTTCCTAAAATTTCATTTGAGACTTTATTATTTTTGTAAAATCTAACTGAAAGGATCTTCATATTAGGACATTCAATAATTGTTACAGGCAATGCAATATCTTTTCCCTTTGTCATAGAATTTGGAGTATTATCTTTAATAATTGCTGTAGTCATTCCAACTTTATATACTAGAAATCCTTTAAGATTTTTTTCAGAATTAATTATGTTCCAATTTACTCTAGGTAAAAGTTTTTTGGCTCTTTTTCTTGGCCAAAACTGCAAACTTCCTTTTCTTGGTGATTTTCTTGTAGGCATTTCAATTTAGCGGAAACTATCATTTTATTAACCCCGGATGAAATAAAAAGAAAATAACCCTATTTAAAGTTTATGATAGAAAATTTAGAAAATCCTTTCAAATAAAGTTCCTATAAGAAATATAAAATTTGAGAAAATAAATCAGATTTCAAATTCAGATTCCTTAACAATTTTTTCTCCGTCAATAACTGCATTTCTGATAATTTTTCCTACTCTTTTTGATTCTTTTCTTATTTTAGAAAAATCATCACTATTTTTTAATTCTTCAGGAATTTTTAAATTCTCTATTATGAAAATATGGTCTATTTCAGCTTCTTTAAAATCAGATTTTTCAAAAACAAAACTTTTTCCAATTTCTTCATCATCTGTTTTAATTTTACAAAAATCAGGTTTGACTTTTTCTTCTTCTTTTTTACCTGGTTTTCCTAATTTCGGAGCTTTTGGTTTTATTTTTAATGTAGTATTTCCAACTTCAAAACTTAACGCAAAAAAACTTTCTGGAAATTCTTCTAAAAGTTTATGAATTTCTTCTTTAGACATTTCTTTATCTATTAGATATCTCTTTACACCCTGAAATTGCTTTTTTTCTTTAAAGTCTAATTTTCCAGTTAAATCATTTGTAGAGATTATTGCTCCTGTAACTCTTACTTTATTCTCAATTTTTTTAGATATTTCATTTACTAATTCATTAGTAAATTCTGATGTTGTTGAAATATTAAAATTATTTTTTGTTTTTTTTGCTTTAATTAAAGCTCTGTTTCTGAACTCTCCTTTTCCAAATTTCTGAAATTGTAAATGAACAAATCTATCAATTCCTTTATCAAATATCTTTTTTATAAAATTCATAATAATTATCTATTAATTTCACTTATAAATTTTTCTTAATTCAAACAAAACTTTATAAATTTGAAGAATTATATATTCATATGGAAGAAAGTTATTTCAAGAAGATTATGACATCTCTTATTTTATTTACTCTGCTAGTTCTATCTTTCTTAATACTAAAACCAATTTTACTATCAATAATCTTCGGAGTGATTTTAGCATTTATCTTTAAACCAGTTTATGATTGGATTAATAACAGAATAAAATCAGAAAATCTTTCAGCAATTATTGTTTGTGTATTTTTGCTAATTGTTATAGTGGCTCCTTTATTATTCTTAACTCCTATATTAATAAATCAATTTTTTAAATTCTATTTTTCTTTTCAGCAAGTAGATTTGCTGAGTGTTTTTAAAGAAATATTTCCAAAGATTTCTTCAGAAAGTTTCCTTGAGATATTAGATTCTGTCTTACAATCTTCTATGAAGAAAGTTGTGAATTATCTCGCAGATATTTTAACAATTAACAATATTATGGATTACTTTCTTAAATCTTTTGTTACTTTTTTTACTTTCTTTTTTGTTCTAAGAGATAAAAATAAAATCATGGATTATATAAGAAGTTTATTACCTTTTTCAAAAGATATAGAAAAAAAATTATTTAAGTCTTCTAGAGACATAACTTATTCAATGATTTATGGACAATTTATTATAGGAATAATTCAAGGTATCATTATTGGTTTAGGTTTGTTTATCTT
This sequence comes from Candidatus Woesearchaeota archaeon, assembly GCA_964581415.1. GTDB lineage: Archaea > Nanobdellota > Nanobdellia > Pacearchaeales > GW2011-AR1 > CAYTGG01. Next base: position 16,200 of record CAZOOJ010000028.1, on the reverse strand, counting down.
CAAGGTTCCAAATCCAATCTTTTTGACATTATTAGCTATTTTAGCAGGAATATTTCCAATAGTTGGAACAGCACTGATATGGATTCCTGTTGTGATTTATCTTTTAGTTGCAGGAAGTATCTTTTCTGCTTTTGGAATTATAATTTTTGGAATTATATCTTCTTCAATAGATAATTTTTTAAGACCTATAATAGTCTCTAAAAGAACCAAAATAAACTCTTCAATAATCATTATAGGTATGATTGGAGGTTTGTTTCTGTTTGGAATTTTAGGATTGATTCTCGGTCCTTTAATTTTATCATATCTTCTTATCTTTATTGAATTATACAGAAATAAAAAAACATCTGGTTTGCTGATAAAAATTGAGTAATGGAACTAAAGATTAAATTTTTAAATTGGGCTGCAGGTTCACCTGTCGCTATGCTCAGTGAGGACACTGCTAAAGAAATTGGAGTAAGAATTAAAGATAGAATTTCAATAGAAACTTCTTCAAAAGAGATAATTACTATTGTAGATATAATAGGAAAACTAATCAAAAAAAATGAAATAGCTGTATCTTCTGAGATAAAAAAAATATTAAATTTAAAACAAGGGCAAAAAGTTGATGTGAATCTTGCTGAACCACCTGAAAGTCTTAATTTTATAAAAAAGAAATTAAATAATAAAATTTTATCTAAAAGAGAAATAAGAGAACTCATAGACGATATTGTAAACAACTCGCTTTCTGAAGCAGAAGTTGCTTTGTTTGTTTCTTCTATGTATAAATATGGAATGAATATAAAAGAAACAATTTATCTTATTGAATCTATTCTTAAAACAGGAAATATCTTAAAATTAAAAGAAAAATTAGTAGCAGATAAACATTCCATAGGAGGTGTTGCAGGAAGAACAACTCCAATTATCGTTGCTATATGCACTTCTGCTGGTTTAATTATGCCTAAAAATTCTTCTAGGGCTATTACTAGTCCTTGTGGAACTGCTGATGCTATGGAAACAGTCGCTAAAGTTGACTTTAAGATAAATGAGATAAAAAAAATAATTCATAAGACTAATGGATGTATTGTGTGGGGAGGAAGTCTTGGAATGGTTCCGGCAGATAGTAAAATTATAAATGTAGAGAAAATGCTTCACTTAGATCCTGAAGCGCAATTATTAGCTTCAATAATGTCAAAAAAACTTGCTGCTGGAAGCAATTATATAATAATACACATTCCTTATGGAAAGTCTGCAAAAGTTAATAGAAAAAAGGCTATTAGACTAAAGAAAAAATTCTATAAATTGGGAAAATATTTTAATAAAAAAATAAAGTGTGTTCTTACAAAAAGTAAAGGTCCTTTGGGAAACGGAATAGGCCCTTCTTTAGAAATGATTGATGTGGTTAATATTTTAGATCCAAATAAAAAAGGCCCTTCTTTATTAGAAGAAAGGTCTTTGGTTTTAGCAGGAGAGCTTTTAGAACTTACAGGAAAAGCTGAAAAAAATAAAGGAAAAAAATTAGCAGAAGATTTATTATTTTCTGGAAAAGCATTTAAGAAATTCAAAGAAATAGTTAAAGCTCAGAAAGGAAATACAAATTTCAAGAATATTAAATTAGGTAAATTTAAGAAAGATATTTATTCTAATAAGACAGGAAAAATTTCTGAAATTGATAACAAAAAGATAAATTCTTTGGCAATAATTGCTGGCTGTCCTACTGATAAAAATGCTGGAGTTTATCTTCATTCTCTAATGAAGGATAAAATAAAAAGAAATGAGAAGCTTATAACAATTTATTCAGAATCAAAAATCAGATTAAAAGAAGCAGAAAAATTTTATAGAAAAAATAAGATAATAAAAATAAAATAAGAGAAATATAATATTATTTAAAGAAGAAAGAGTTAAAAATTTATACCTGTTAAAAATAGCAATAAACTTAATTCAGTTATTAGTGAAGTGTAGAAGCATAAAGAAATTACAAAAACAGCTGATGAAAGAGTTTATTATATTTTTTAAGGAGGAATTATAATTCCGAATAAAATTAAAGAAATATTGAGAGATTTTATATTAATTTCAGCAAATACCTAATATCAATTTAGAATTACATTTAAATTAATTCTAATTAACTTTCTATTCTTTCAAAAAGCAAAAGAGGAAATAATCAAAATAGAATAACTAATTTTTTAAATTCAATTTTTTTAATTGAATTATGGATAAAGATAGAGTAGTTGAATATTTCAGAAGAAACCTAAAAAAAGGATATACTTTTGATTCACTGAAATTAGCTCTAATAAATCAGGGATATTCCAGAATTTTGATAAATTCTGCTATTGAAAAAGTTAATAAAGAACTTGCAAAAAAAGCTCCTAAATTTAAAGAAAAACCAAAAATAAAATATGAGATTATCAACGAGAATAATCAGGCTATAAAAATAAAAAAATCTTGGTGGAAAAGATTTTTTAAATAGGACTTTAGCTAATTCCTTCAAAAGAATCCACTTATTTTATTTCTGAGTTATTAATACTTCTTTTATAGATTAATTAAAGCTATTTGTGAAGAAAAATAGAGTTTTTCCAAAGCCTTAACTAGTTCTCTGTTAACTTATCGGTTGGTGGCAGGGTTTAAAAGTAGAATTTAAATAAGTGTTTTTTCTATTTAAATTATGGATAAAGAAGAAGCTAAAAGAGGGGTGGCTAAATTAGTTCAAACTTTTAAGTATAATTTTAATCAGTATAAACTTTCTACTTACAAGGAAGCACAGGTTAGAAAAGAATTTATTGATAAATTTTTTAAATTACTTGGATGGGATGTTGATAATCAGCAGGGATTTTCAGAAAGAAGAAAGGAAGTAATAAATGAAGATGCTATAAAAATTGAAGGGAATACAAAAGCACCAGATTACGCTTTTAGGGTAGGTCAAGAAAGAATATTTTTTGTTGAAGCCAAAAAACCCTCTATTAATTTAAAGGCAAATCCAGAATCAGCATATCAGTTAAGACGTTATGCTTGGAATGTTCAAATTCCTATTTCTATTTTAACTGATTTTGAAGAGTTTATTGTATATGATTGTAGGGTTAAACCTAATGAGAAAGATGATTCAAGTGTAGCAAGAATTATGATGTTCACCTATGAGCAATATTTAGATAATTTTGATAAGATATGGGGAATATTTTCTAAAGATGCTATTATGAAAGGTAGTTTTGAGAGGTTTGTAGAATCTCAAAAAGGAATGAAAGGAACGACAGAGGTAGATAATTCTTTTTTAAGAGAGATTGAAAAATGGAGAGATAGTTTAGCAAAGAATATAGCTTTAAGAAATTCTGAATTAAAAATATCCGAATTAAATTATTCTGTGCAGAGAATAATAGACAGAATTTTATTTTTAATAATTTGTGAATATAAGAACATAGAAAAGTATGGAACACTAAAAGAGATTACAGAGAAAGATAATATTTACAAAAATTTAATGCCTTATTTTAAAGAATCAGATGATAAGTATAATAGTGGAATTTTTGATTTTAAGAAAGATAATATAACTCCTAACTTGATTGTAGATGATAAGATTCTAAAAGAAATTATTGTTAGTCTTTATTATCCAAAATCCCCTTATGATTTTTCAGTTCTGCCTATTGAAATTTTAGGGAAAGTATACGAGAAATTTTTAGGAAAAACAATTAGATTAACTTCTTCTCATCAGGCAAAAGTAGAGGAAAAACCAGAGGTTAGAAAAGCTGGGGGAGTTTATTATACTCCTGAATATGTTGTAGATTATATTGTGGAGAGCACAATAGGAAAACTCGTTAAAGACAAAACCCCAAAACAAATAGAAAACATTAAAGTTTTAGATTCTGCCTGTGGCTCTGGAACTTTTTTAGTTAGAGCTTATACTTACATTTTAGATTATATTTTAGAATATTATAAACAGAATCCAACAAAATACAAAAATGAAATCTATCAAGATAAAAAAGGGAATTGGCGTTTAACAACAGATATAAGAAAAAAAGTTTTGTTAAACAATATTTATGGTGTAGATATTGACTCACAGGCAGTTGAAGTTACAAAATTAAGTTTATTATTAAAAGTTTTAGAAAATGAAACTAAAGAAAGTGTGAATCAGCAATTAAAATTATTCAAAGAGAGAGTTTTGCCCGATATTGATAAAAATATTAGATGTGGAAACTCTTTAGTTAATTCTTCTTATTTTGCACAAAAAACCTTAACATCCTCTTCAAATGAATTAAATAAAATAAATCCTTTTGATTGGGATGTTGCATTTCCATTTAAATTTGATGTTGTAATAGGGAATCCCCCTTATGTAAAAGAGTATACTAATAGAGAATCTTTTGAGATTGTTAAAAATACGGATATGAAAAAATATTATCAGGGGAAAATGGATTTATGGTATCTATTTACTTGTAAGGCATTAGATTTGTTGAAAGATGGCGGATTACATAGTTATATTGCTCAAAACAATTGGGTTACAAGTGCAGGAGCTTCCATTTTAAGAAACAAGATTTTAGAAGATTCTAAAATACTTTCCTTTTTTGATTTTAATGATTTTAAGGTTTTCAAGGGGGTTGGTATTCAAACTATGGTTTTTGTTTTAGAAAAAAAGAAAACTAATAGGGCGTATTCTGTGAATTATTACAAAGTTATTAATAAAAATATATCTAAAGAAGAATTAGCAAATTATCTTCTAACTAAAAAAGATGGAGATAAGATTGAGAAGTTTAAAGTAAAAATTAATTCTATTGAATTAAAAGATAGAACCATAACCTTTGTTAATAGTGAAATTGCAGATATTTTTGAAAAGATGAAAAATGCTGATGTGTTTTATCTTAATAAAAAAGAAATAACAAACGGCTTACAAGTCCAACAAGAATGTGTTAATAAAAATCATCTTAAAACTTTGGGCAACGATTTTAAAGTAGGGCAGGGGATTTTTATTTTAACAGATAAAGAAATAGATAGTTTAAAACTCTCTCAAAAAGAAAAGAAAGATTTAATTAAACCTCTTTATACTCCTGCTGAAATTGATAAATATAATCTTGATAATAACAATAAATATTGGGTTATTTACACAAGTTCAAAATTCAAAAATCCTTCTGAAATAAAACCTTATCCCAACATAAAAAAACATTTAGATAATTTCAGAAAAGTAATCACAACAGACTTTAAACCCTATGGAATACACAGAACAAGAGTAGAAGATTTTTTTAAAGGTGAAAAAATTGTTTCGGTTAGGAAAACTAAATACCCAAGTTTTTCATTTGTTGATTTTGATAGTTATGTTAATCAAGTTTTTTATGTTATAAAAACAAAAAGAATTAATATGAAATTCTTGACAGGATTACTTAATTCTAAATTAATTTATTTCTGGCTTTATCATAAAGGGAAAAGACAAGGGGAACAATTACAGATAGATAAAGCACCATTAATAAGAATACCTATAATAAACAAAGAAGATGAGAGAGTAATAAAAAATGTTGATTTGTTAATTGAATTAAATAAAAAACTAAAGAACATCAATCTTGAAAGTGAAAAGGATATTATTAAAAAACAGATTAAAGCATTAGAAAAGCAAATAGATGATATTGTTTATGATTTATATGGATTAAATAACGAAGAAAAAGAAGTTATAGAAAAATCTTAACCCTTTTTCTTTCTTGGCTCTTTATCCCATCTTGCAGATTTGCATTTAGGACAAATTAATGGCTTTTCTTTTGTTTGGAGTTTGTTTTTTTCTATTTTTTACTCCCCTCTGCTATCTTACCAACCGATAAGTTAACAGAGAACTTAAATAGTAACCTTTAAAATCTTTATCAATCTCGTTTTTATACTATTTTAGCCGCCATCGCATAACGGTATTGCATCCGGCTTGAGCCCGGAGCCCTTCGGGGCTTCCCCGTTCGACTCGGGGTGGCGGCGTTTTTGAAAAGATTTATATTTAATGAATTATTTTAAAACTTATGAAAAATAAATTAAAAATTTCTATTTTTCTAATTTTTATGTTAGTAATAGTTTTGATATTTTCAATAAAATTTTTTAGTACAGGAAAAATTACTGAATTTCCAGATTCTTCTAAACCTTCTCCAAGAGTAATTGATGTTAAATGCGAGAAGTTTTATTCTAATTCTCTTCCAAAAATAGAATTAATAGCATCTGTTAAAAACTTTGGTGAAGAGGGAAAAATTACTGTTGTAGGAGAGATAAAAACTGAAAAGAATGAAAATTCTGAGAGCAAAGAAATTTCTCTGAAGAAAAATGAGACTAAAAATGTCATATTCTATTTTGATGCTAAAGAGATTATATCTGCAAATTGTTTTGCCAGAGCTTTTTCTTATTAATTTTAAAAGCCTCAGGCCGGATTCAAACCGGCGACCTTCTCCTTACGAGGGAGACACTCTAATCAACTGAGCTACTGAGGCAGCTTCAGTGAAATAAAATTAGAAAAAAGATATTATAAAATTTTGTTATTTTGAAAGATTATTCTAAATCTGTTGCTATCTAGAAAAAATCAGATTTGCCAGCTTTTAAAAAATTAAAAATAAATTTAACCAAATAGGGCTGACAAACCTTCTGCTGCAGCTTCTTTTTTTTCTTCTTTAGGTTTTTCTTCTTTTTTCTCTTTAGCTTTGTCAGGTGATGCTTCACTTGCTCCACCAGAAGCAGAAATAAAACTTGCACTTTCTAATTCTTTGTCAATGTCAACTCCCTTAAGACTAGCTATTAAAGACTTTATTTTAGTTTCTTCATCTGAACTAATCTCTATTCCAGCAGCTGTAACAACTTTTTTCAAATTTTCTTCATTTATTTCTTTTCCAACTTTGTGCAGCAAAAGTGCTGCATATATGTTTTTCATTTTATTTTTCTTCCTTTGATTTATTTTCTAATGAATTTAATTCTTTTTGTTTATTAATCATCAATTCTGTTAAGCCATCTACAACTAATTTTGCGTTTTGTAAATTAACTCCATATTCCTTTTGAAAACGTTTTTCTAATATCTCTAAAATATCTCTATAAAGCTTTAAATCTCTCTCTTTATTCATTTTTTCATAATCTGGTTCAATCATTTATCCAAATAAACTAGCTAATCCTTCTGTAGTATCAGCTTTTAGTTTCTCCTTTTCTTCTTTAATTTCTTCTTTTTTCTCTTCTGAGTTTTCTTCTGCAACAAGTTCTGGTTCTCTCGTAATTATTCTATTGATTCTATTTGCAGAAGAATATGCTTTTGATAAAAGGAATCTTATTGAGTCTTCTGTATTGTAACCAAGTTCTAAAACAAAAAATAATGTTCCTGAATAAGCTTCTTTTAATTTTTTAATCGTTTCCTCTTTATTGATTCTTATATCTAAATATAATTTTTTAGTTTCATTATCAAATGCACATAAGGGTGTAAAACCCACTAGAAAAGGTTTTATCTCCAGTTTAGCCATAATATCTGCTGCTTCTAATGAAATTTTTTCACCTTTTTTTACAATTATTCTTGGTTCTTTTATGTTTATTTTTCCTTTTTCTATCTGAATTTGTATTCCCAAATTTCCTAACTCACTTATTGCAGGTCCAGGAGGAAGATTAGTCGGCCCTGCTTGAACTTCAATGTCTTCTGTAGCTTCTTGTCCAGGTTTTGCTCTTGCAGAAGTTTTGTTTTCAACAAGTTCTGAAGCTAATTCAAAACAATCTAAATCTGAAAATAAAATAGCAATATCTTTTTCGATATTATTCCTGAGTTTTTTTATTTCGTCTTCTGAAGAATCTAAAATTCTAAATATTAACTTTTTTTTAGGAACTTTGATTATAGCTTTGTCTCTTAAATTTTTGCTAATCTTTTGAAACTGAGAAGCAGGAATATTCTTTATAGAGGCTATTAAGATTGTTCTTTTATTTTTCATTAATTCTGAAAGTTTTTTTACTGTTTCTATTTTATGCTTTGGAATAGAATTTTCTCTTTTCATTTTATTTTTTTTGGCTTACTCATAGTAAATTTTATTTTAACATTTTTTATATTATCTTTATTTCTCGGAAGATTTTTCAAAACAGAAGTGTAGATAATTAAAATATTTTCAATAATTTCTTTATCCTTCATACTTTGTTTTCCAACACATAATTTAATACTTGCTTCTTTTATTCTTATTCTAATACTTTTGTTTATTTTCTCTTTTATATCACTAATTATTTTATCATCTGTATTGGCTATTATTCCTAATTGAGGAGAAGGCATTTTTCCTAAAGGACCTAGAATTTTACCAAAAGTAGTAGCAATTTTTGGCATTAAACTTGCTTGTGCAATAAAAAAATCATATTTTTTTACTAATTCTTTTAAGATTTTTTTATCAGAATATTTTCTAAACTCAAGTCCAGTAATAGTTTCTATATTTTCCTTTTTTGAATCTAAAAAAGCAGCTATTTTTTTATCTTTAATTTTATAGGGAACAGAAACAAAAAAATTAATATTACTTTTTTTAACATCAAATTTTTTTAAATTAATGATTAAATCTATTGATTGATCAAATTTTCTTTCTTTTTCTTGTCTTAGTTCATTAAGAGCTTTTTTTAAATTTTCTTTTAATTCTTCCATCTTATAAATCTCCCATATTATGCGCCACAAGCATAGATAATATCTTGCAACGATATGGTTTAAACGATTTGCTTATTTTTTTGAGATTTTAAGCATTTATAAATTATTTGGTTTTTACTACAACAATCCTTAAAAACTTTTGAATAGTCTTCTTTATAAAAATGGAACTAATTGCATTATTATCTAAAGGAAAAGGCTCATGGGCGCAGGTTTCTGGACTGATTAAACATGGAGAATGGGAAAAGATAATAATTTTAGGAGATGATTTTGCAAAAAAATTTTCCTCTGAAAAAAAATTTGATTTTATTAATGTTGATTTGAACAAAAGAATAACAGATTTGAGAGAAGAATTTTCTAAAAAACTTAAAAATAAAATAGATGGAACAGAAGTTGCTTTGTCAATAGCTTCTGGAGACGGCAAAGAGCATATGGCTTTGATTTCTGCTTTGATTAATCTTCCAGTAGGAATAAGATTTGCAGCATTAACTAAAGAAGGTGTGATTGATTTATAACTGCTCTTTTTTTATCCTCATATCTCTTTTATTCTTTCCTAATAAAACAACACAGCTTTCTTTTTTTTCATCGAGAAATTTATATTCTGGAAGAAATTTTAAAAGTTCTTTTGAAAATTCAAGAATTTCTTCATGAGTTGGCATTCTATCATATCCAAGACGCTCTCGGGCATATCCTATAGACATAAATCCTTTTAATTCTATAAATAAGGGTTGTGATTTTTTTATTAGTTTTGCGTAATTTTTAGGTTCAATCATATTTAAATTTTTAATGAGATTCATTCTAAAAACAGTTCTGCATCCTATCTCAGGCAAAATTTCCAATGTCTGGTTTAATTTTTCCCAAGCATTTTTGATTGAACTTCTGTGAAATTTTATATAAAGTTCTTTGTTTGGAGTATTCACAGAAACATAGAGTTGTGTTGGCAACTGGTTTTTTTCTTTAAGCTCTTTTATTTTTTCAGAACAAAGTCCATTAGTAACTAAAAAACTTGTTTTTTTTCTTCGACGAAGCTCTTCAATTAATTCTCCTATTTTTGAATAAAGAGTGGGTTCTCCTGAAAGAGAAATAGCGAACTGTATTGGTTCCTGTGCTTCTTTCCATTTTTTCATATTTGCTTTACTCAATTGCTTCTTTTTGCTTTTTGTCTTTGGAAGTTTTTTAAATCCTGATAACAGTTTTCTTTGTGCTTTAATGCATCCATCTACAATATCTTTAGGAGAATCAATATTTCCTTCTAATTTATCTCCAATAGTATATTCAATCGCTCTCCAACAATGCAGACATTTATTTTGACACCACATGACTGCTGGAGTCATTTGACAACAGAGATGAGATTTTATTCCATAAAATTTTTCTTTATAACAAACTCCTTCATTTTTCAAAGATTTTTTTGTCCAATGACAAATCTGCACTGCAGAATGTTTTCCAACAATTTCATAATGCTGTTTTTCTAAAATCTTTCTAATTCTCGCTGAAATCATAAAAAGAAAGAATATTTATATTTAAAAATATATCAACAAACAAAAATTTTAAAATAATTAAAAAATAAAATAAAAATTTACTTAACTATTTCTTTTTTTTCTTACCTTTTGCAGGCTTTTTCTTTGTTGTCTTTTTTGCTTTTTTAGCCTTTTTCTTTGCTGCCATTTAATACCTCTTTTTTAATTAATAAATTAAAAGAATTCTTCTTTAAATATTTTTCTTTTATAAGAAAGAAAAAGCCCAAAATATCATTAACAATAAAAGGACAAGTAAAAAGAGATAAGTTATGAATTTAAAACACTTTTTTGCCTTTTTTTTGCTTTTTGTTATTCCAAGAATAGTCAAATAAAAGAATCTTCCTCCGTCGAAAATTCCTACAGGAAGCATATTGATTAATGCCACACTAACACTTATCAGAATAGTCCACCATAATAAATTATAAATGAATAAACCTAATTTTTCAAATTTTGTTTCATAATAAATATGTGCTTTTTTAAAAGAAGAAAGAAAATTAATTATTTTCTGAGTGATTCCTTCGCTCTTATAATTTTCAAAAACTATTCCTATCCATGCATCTTCTGTTTTTGGATTTTTTTCGAGGAGAATCTCCACTTCATAAGGTTTTTTATCTTTGCCCATAACAGTTAATGTTATTTTTTCATCAGAATTATACAAATGGAACTCTTCTGATAATTCTTCTATATTTGTGATTTTTTTTCCTTCAATCTCTAAAATTATCTTTTCCAATCTCGCATTTATCGCAGGAGAATCATAGTACAGATACGCATATTTTCCATCAGAAGAAATATCCTTGAATCCCACATATTCCTGATTTTTTGTTTTAATTTCCTGAAAAGTTTTATTCTCGTTTATTAGAGAAATTATTTCTTTATAATCAGGATTTTGTAACTGAACTCCATTAACCATGACTATAGAAGAAACATCAACTAAATTATAAGCATAATCATCAAAGACAACTCCTTGTGGAGCATATGCTAAAGAGAAAAAAAGCCACATAATTATAAAGAAAAATACTGCTGTCAAAAGATTCGCAAAAGTTCCTGCAGATAGAATGGACATCTGTTCAAATTTTCCTGCTTTTTCTAAACTTTTTTCATCTTGTTCTACAAATGCTGCTAAAAATACTGGAAGAAAAAAAGGAAAGAAACCAAATCCTGTTGATTTAATTCCAACATTATATCTTCTCATAAAAATTCCATGAGCAAACTCATGAGGTATGGCAATCAGAGCAATGATAATAATAAAATAAAAAAAGTAGAAAGAAGGAAGTCCTGGAACTATTTTATCAATATAAGGCACAATAGGCATTATTGGAGGAATTCTTACTTGCTCAGCAATACGAGGATAAAGCCATATAAGTTTAATAACTAAATAAATAATTCCGATCATCAACAAATATCCGAGAGTTATTGAAAAATAACTTAGAACACTAAGTGTTTTTTTATACTTCTTTCCTACATAATCTATTACTTTGATTCCCCAACTTGTTCTATATAAAAATAAAAGCCCTTCTTTTTTTAAATTCTTTCTCTTCGTATATAAAAAAACAGATACTAAAATTACAAATAGAACTAGAAAAATTATATCATAAATAATAAAATCCATTTTAATTTTATTTCTTTTTCAAAGGTCTAAAAGCTCTTTTTTTACATTTTCTACATCTAACTTTTCCCTTGATTATTTTTTGAGGATCAGCTCTAATTTTTGTCTGACAATTCTTACAAACAAAAATATCTTTGAACATTCTGTTTTGAGCTTCTTTGATTTTCGCCATAATTAATTTAGAAAAATAGGTTTTTAAATTTTCTTAATTAATATTCTTTTTTGTTATGTTCACATTCTCTTTTTTTCAATAAAGTTTTCTTCCAAAATCTTATATTCTGTATAAATATTGTCTCCAGAAAGTTTAAATGTATTTTTCCATTTCCTTTCTTTATACTCTTTAATTCTTTTTATATTTAGTATATTCATAAAAAACTCTTCTTAATTTTTATTATCTAAATTATGTCTCTAAAATTACAACTTTCTTTTAATAATTCTTTTTCCTTCAATTTCCCAATATTCACAATTACAATTCTCTTCTAAGGAATTAAAAACTTCTTCGTCAGTGCAATCTATTTCAAATGTCTCAAAACTTTCCAAATCCATCACATTTACTCTTTTATCTTTCTTTGACAAAATTTGCGCTTTATTTTTTCTTACTTCTGGAACTTCAAGTCTTTCGTGTCCTGGAACAACAAAAACTTTTTTTTGTCCATTAATTATTCCTACAGATTCAATTCTTACTTTTGCATGTCCGTGTTTTCCTGTTTTACTTACATCCATTTTTTTTACAGTATAAGGTTCATTTTCAATAGAGATGTTAGTTCCAACTTTTGCTTCAGTAGCATTAATAAATTTTAATACCATTAATTAAAAAAAGAAATACATTTATAAAGATTTTTAATTAGAAAAATTAAATGAGACTAAAACTCAAAGATTTTGTTGAAATAGAATTTACAGGAAGAACAGAGTCCGGAGAGATATTTGATTCTAATATAAAAGAAGATTTAAAAAATGCAGGAAAAGAACTTTCAGATATTAAACCAAAACCTTTTGTTTTTTGTTTAGGAGAAGGAATGTTTCTTAAAGGAGTTGAAAATTTCTTAATTGGAAAAGATATTGGAAACTATAATCTAAATCTTGAACCAGAAAAAGCTTTTGGTAAAAGACAGCAACAATTCATTCAGATGATTTCAATGAAAATTTTTAAAGAAAAGAAATTAAATCCTTTTCCAGGAGCTATTTTTAATTTTGATGGAAAAATGGCAAAAGTTTTAAGTGTTTCTGGAGGAAGAGTTCTTGTTGATTTTAATAATCCTCTTTCAGGAAAATCTGTAAATTATAAATTAAAAATCTTAAGAAAAATAGATGATATGAATGAAAAGACAAGAGCTCTAATTGATTTCTTTTTTAGAAAAGATTTAAAATTTGAAATTAAAAATGGAAAAATAATCCTTGAAGTTGAAAAACAAATGACTAAATTTGCTGAACTTTTTAAGGATAAATTTAAGAATTTGCTGAATTTGGAATTAGAGATTAAAGAATCAGAGGAAAAAGAGAAAAAAGAAGAGAAAAAAGATGATTCTGAAGATATTAAAGAAAAATAAATTTAAGCAGATAAACCAATAATTTCTTTTTCTCCTTCATGAATAAGTACTATTTTTTCTCCATTTAGATGTTTTTAAAAGATACTCTCCAAAACATAAGGTAAATTACAATAATTTTTATAAATAATTTATTAATTTTAATTTAATGAAGAAAGCTGAAGAAAATAATATTGAACCAGGTTTTTTTTATATTAGAAGAGATGATGGAGTTTTTTATTGCTTTCATAAAAACAAAAAAAATCTTAAATTATTAAGCTATCTAGGAGAATGTATAAATTTATCTTCAAATGGAAAGCATCTTGGTGAGAGATTAATAAGAATTAAAACTGAAGCTGTTAAGAAATCAGCAGAAAATAATCCAGGAAAACTCACATGGATTGAGAACTGTTTAGAAAAAGATAGGCTTCTATTGAAATAATCAAAAAATCACAGAAATCTTTATAATCTTCTTTCCATTTATTTTTATTATGAAAGCTTATATTATTTTACAGTCAACAATTATCTCTGATTATGGAAAAGATGCTGAACAAGCTAGTTTTGCTTTAGTTCTTCCTAAAGAAAGAATTAAAGTTCCTTATTCTCCTCTTCATTTTGCAATGAGTGAAGCAGGGAATGAATCAGCATTTTCTCTTGCTAATAATATTAGAAAATTTACAAAGCATGATTTGGGCTTAAATAAATTAGAAGATCTAAGTCCTGAAGAATGGGTGAAATATATGGAAAGTGAAGGAGGGCTGAGGGGTTACAAATATTCCTGTATTCCAATTCAATTAGAAAAAGGCCTTGTTGAAAAATTAAATAGAAAAATCCAAGCAGATAAAGAAAATAAAAAACTTGATAATGAACTAAAATATTTACTCCTTGATAAAGCTGTTTATTCTAATTCTCCAACACAATAATCCTTAAAAATAACTAATTATTCAATTTTTTATGGATGAAATTTATAATGAAATGGTTTCTGATGTAAAACAAATCGATAGAGAACTTGAAGAGCTTTTAAAGAAACAAACTGCCAAAATTAAAGTTATTGGTGTTGGAGGTGGTGGAGGAAATTCTCTAAGTAGAATGAAGGAAATTGGAATAAAAGGAGGAGAATTAATTGCTATAAACACTGATGCACAAGATTTATTATATGTTAATGCTGACCAAAAAATTCTAATTGGAAGAGAACTTACTCAGGGATTAGGTTCTGGAAGCAATCCAAAGATAGGACAAGAAGCAGCAAAAGAATCAGAATCTGAAATAAAAAAGAAAATTGCAGGAAGCGATATGATTTTTATAACTTGTGGAATGGGTGGTGGAACAGGAACCGGAGCAGCTCCTGTAATAGCTAATCTAGCTAAAAAACAAGGAGCTCTTACTATAGGTGTTGTAACTCTTCCTTTTACTATTGAAGGAAGAAAAAGAATTGAAAATGCCATGGACGGCTTAGAGAGAATGGATTCTGTAGTAGACACATTAATTGTTATTCCTAATGATAAACTTTTAGAATTGGCTCCTGAACTTCCTTTACACACTGCTTTTAAAATTGCAGATGAGATTTTAACTAATGCTGTTAAAGGAACAACAGAACTTGTTACAAGTTCAGGATTAGTAAATCTGGATTTTGCAGACATAAAAGCTGTTATGGTTGATGGAGGTGTTTCTTTAATAGGAATGGGAGAATCAGATACAGCACAAAGAGCTCAAGAAGCTGTAGATAAGGCAATCAATAATCCTCTTCTTGATGTTGACATTTCTGATGCAAGTGGAGCTTTAGTTAATATTATAGGAGGTTCTGATATGAGTTTAGATGAATGTAAAGATATAATAGAGATAATTGGAGAAAAATTAAGTCCTGATGCTAAATTGATATGGGGAGCTCAGATTTCAGAAGATATGGAAAAATCCCTCAGAGTTTTATTGATAGTAACTGGTGTAAAAAGCAGCCAGATTTTAGGTGAAGGAGAATCAATAGAATCAAAAAAACATAAAGAGATTGAAGACGAATTAGGAATTGAATTTTTTGAGTAAAATGGAATTTTTTAAATCAATAACAGATGTTGAGGAGACTTTAAGGAGATTGAAGAATTATTCTTCTGGAGAAAATAGTCTTCTAGAAGATTTTTACTTAAGAAAAGATGTCGAGAAGTCATACTTTCTTATGATAAGTTAAATAGAAAAATAAAGAAAAAATTTTCAAGAGAAGAAATTATGTTTCAATATGATTTATTACATATGAATGTTCCTTTGATAGATTAATCTTCCAAATATTTTAAAAACTCTTTATTTTTAATTAAATTATGAAAAATGTATCTATTAAAGCAAAATCATTTTTTGTAAAATGCACAAGAGTATGGCATTCTCTAAGAAAACCTTCAAAAAAAGAATTTGAACAAATAGCAAAAGTTTCTGCAATAGGTATAGGTGTTTTAGGAGTTATTGGTTTTATAATTTCAATTTTCATGAAACTTTTCTTTTAAGAAAACTTTATAAATTCTAATTTTTAGATAATATTATTATTCTTTAATAATTTCATACATTAAAGGATAGTTGGAACAAAATGATTTTTATTATTAAGGTAACAACAAATAAGGAAGAGAAAGTAATAGATATGATAGCTGAAAGAGTGGAAAAAAAAGAATTAAATGTCTTTTCAGTTTTAAGACCTCATGGACTTAGAGGATATGTTCTTTTAGAATCTGAAGATAGAGATTCTGCTGAAGAAGCTGTTTTTAATCTACCTTATGTTAAAGGAATTATAGGAAAAACAATTGAATATGAAGAAATAAAAAATATGATTGAGCCTTCTCCAGAAGATATTTCAATAGAAGAGGGCGATATAGTTGAGATAATTTCAGAACCATTTAAAAAGGAAAAAGCAAAAGTTTTAAGAATAGATAAACAAAAAGAAGAAGTTGTAGTAAGTTTATTAGGAGCAGTTGTTCCATTACCTGTTACAATTAAAATAGATAATGTCAAAGTTATAAGAAGAGAAGA
>CAZOOJ010000027.1:0-5842 GCA_964581415.1 Candidatus Woesearchaeota archaeon | reverse complement strand
ATTTAATTAAACAAAAAAATGAATTAGAAGACAATTCAATTACTTTTAGAAAATGAAAGTTAAAATTTTAGCAGAAGGTGGAAACATGAAACCAGGCCCTGCTTTGAGTCAAAAGTTAGGACCAGTAGGAGTGAATATAAATCAGGTAATACAGAAGGTCAATGAAGCAACAAAGAATTTTTCTGGAATGAAAGTGCCTGTTGAATTAGATATAGATGTAAATACAAAAGATATTGATATTAAAGTCTTTTCACCACCAGTTGCAGAATTATTAAAAAAAGAATTAAAAATAGAAAAAGGTTCAGGAGAACAAAAAAAAATCAATATGGGAAATGCTTCTATAGAACAGATAATTTCCATAGCAAAAACAAAATTTCCTAATCTTCTCTGTA
The DNA here is from genome assembly GCA_964581415.1 of Candidatus Woesearchaeota archaeon. GTDB lineage: Archaea > Nanobdellota > Nanobdellia > Pacearchaeales > GW2011-AR1 > CAYTGG01. The sequence goes on along the minus strand of CAZOOJ010000027.1, from coordinate 5,450 downwards.
GAGATTTAAAGTCAGCAGTTAAAACAGTTGCTGGAAGTTGTTTAAGTTTAGGAATTTTAATTGAAAATAAAAATCCTGTAGAGATTGAAGAAGAAATTGAAAAAGGAATATATGATAAAGAGATTCAAGAAGAAAAAATAGAAACTTCAGAAGAAAAGAAAAAAGAATTAGAAAGTTACTTTTTAGACTTAAAAACAAAACAAGAACAATCAGTAAAAGCACAGCAAGAGACAAAAGAAGCTGAAAAGAAAGAGGCTGATAAAAAAGAATCTGAGAAAAAATCTGAAGAAGAAAAGAAATGATTTATAAATGATTATTGCTCCTTTTTTATGAAGGGGCTGTGGGGTAGCCTGGTAGCCTTTCAGGTTTGGGACCTGACGACCCCAGTTCAAATCTGGGCAGCCCCATTCTAAAATTCTATTACAATAATCAATTTAAATTAAACTTTTTTTGGATTTTAACGCCTAAAAAAGATAAAAAACTTCCATAACCAAATAAAGAGTTTTGGAATTCAATAATAGATTTTGGTTCAAATGTTATTGAGTGTGAATTTTGTGGAAGAATTCATTTTGTAGACAATCCTTATTCAGATTATGATAAAGGAGAACTTGAGAATCTCTATAAAAGAAATAAAGAGAATCCTGATAGAGTTATTTTTCATGATAGTTCTTCAGTTTCATGGGAGTTCTTGATGGAAAACAAGCAGTGTATGGTTGTCCTTGTAATAGTGTCTATAGATATGAACAACTTTTTTGGAATTCCCGTTATATTATCGAAAATTACTTTGAAAGAAAAGCAGAAAAAATAAAAAAGTTTTCAGAAGAGACAAGCAGATTAACAAGGAAAGTTAAAAAATCAATTTAATTTGAATCTACCAAACTTTTAAAAACAAAAAATCTTCTTTAATTATATTAATTAAATATCTTCGCAACTTCCAGTGGAGGCAAATAAAAAAGTTGCTCAACTACATTAAAGGAAGATTAAGCGAAGAAACCATAGGTGTCCTCGCATGCCAACAAAATCAAAAAAAACAAAATCAGCAGGAAGATTTGGAGCAAGATATGGAAAGAGAGTAAGAGATAGATTAACTAAGATAGAATCAAAACAAAGATTAAAGCAAAAATGCCCTTATTGCGGAAAAATTGCAAAAAGAGTTTCAAAAGGAATCTGGCAATGCACAAATAAAAAATGCAATAAAAAATTCGCTTCAGATACTTATTATTTAGAAAAATAGATTTATAAAATAAAAAATCAGACTAATAAAATGGTAGTTTACAAATGTTTTAAATGTGGAAAGAAAATCAAAAGTGAAGAACTTAAAAAGAGATTTATTTGTCCTAATTGCGGAAGCAAAATTTTCTTTAAACCAAGAACAAAAGTAAAAAAAATAAAAGCTGAATAAGAAAATGACAAGGATATCTCAGGAAAAAATACAAGAAATGCAAAATTTAGAGCAAAATCTGCAAAATTTGATATATCAGAAACAAGCATTTCAAATGGAGCTCTCAGAAACATCATCAGCATTAAAAGAAATTGAAAAATCAGATGGTGAAGTCTTTAAGATAATAGGGCAGTTAATGCTTAAAACAGAAAAAAAGAAAATAAAAGAAGAGCTTTCAAATAAAGAGAAAATTCTTAATCTTAGAATAAATTCAATTGAAAAACAAGAAGCTTCTTTAAATGAAAGATTAGAGGAATTCAGAGAAGAAATAATGAAATCTGAGAAATAAGGCTTTATGAAATTCTTCTAAAAGAAGCTACTTATTTTATTTCTGAGTTATTAATTAATACTGAGCTTATAAATAGAAATTAAGCTATTTTTTGATAGATTGCTTTTGATAACTTATTTTTAGAAGATTAAATTTTGTAGAAATTATCATTATTATTCTTTAAGATATTAAATTTTGTAGAAATTATCAATTATTAATAGATAGAATTTTAGAAGGAAAAATATAATTTCATCAAAGCCAGAAATAATAATCCTTTAATATCTCAAAAATCACAGAAATCTTTATAAATCTGACGTTTTTAAATTTAATATGGTTTTTAATAGAATAAAAAGAGCATTTTCAGATTCTTCAAATGATTTTGATGATGAATATTTAGAAATTGATTTAGGAAAAGAAGAAGAATCAAATAAAGTTGTTGTAAAACTTTTTGTTTTAAAACAATATGAAGATGTTAGTGAGATTTTAAATGCATTAAGAGAAGGATATACTATTGCGATTATTGACATAAAAGTATTAAGGCAAAAAGATTCAATTGAATTAAAAAGAGCTGTTTCAAAAATAAAGAAAACAGCAGATGCTCTTGAAGGAAGTATTGCTGGATTTGGAGAAAATATAGTCATAGTCACTCCTTCTTTTGCAAAAATTCATAAAGAATTGACAAAACCAAAAGAAGAAAAAAGCAAATTTGACGAATGGTGATTCTTGAAGATAAGTTTAATTTATGAAATTAAAGAAGAAGATATTAAGAATTTATTAAAACCAACTACTTTTTATTTAAATAAATCAGCAAGAAAAGGCTTAAAATTTCACAGCATCTGACAAATATTATCAGATTATAGAAAAGAATTTATGTTTTTCTGATAGACTTTCAGATTATTAATAATCTAAATGATATTCTCTATTGATATTAAATCTCCATTGATATTAAAAATTGAAGTCCTTTGTTATATAATTCTTAATTTTTTCTAATTTTAAATTTATATTCTAATTATTAATTCTTCTTAACTACTTTTATGACTAATCGATACTTCTTTACATATTAATTGAACAAAATTAAATGATAGCACAAGCGAGCACTAATTATTTAAACAATTCTTTCACTATTAAAATATGAAGACTTTATTTATACCAGCAAAATTAAAATTAGAAGTTAATGAAGAGAAAATTAAAGAAATATCAAGAAAATTACCTAAAGAAATTGCAATTGTTTATTCTATACAATATGAAAATTATGCAAAACAGATTAAAGAAATTTTAGATAAAACTTCTAAAATAACAAGATTTTCACAGGTTTTGGGATGCTCAAAACTGAATTTCTCTAAAAATACAAAAGCTATTTTATTAATATCTGATGGAAAATTTCATGCAATTTCTCTTGCTTCTGAAACAAAACTTCCTATTTATATAGTATATAATAACAAAATAAAGAAAATTTCAGATAAAGAAATAAAAAATTTTGAGAAAAAACAAAAAGTTTCTTATATTAATTACCTTAATGCGAATAAAATTGGAATTTTAATTTCAACAAAACCCAGACAGGAGAAATTAAAAAAAGCTTTACAGATAAAGAATAAAATAAAAGACAAAGAAACTTATCTGTTTATTTCTAATAATATAAATACTGCAGAATTTGAAAATTTTCCTGAAATTTCAAGCTGGATAAATACAGCATGTCCAAGATTAGATATGGAAGACAGCAGAATTTTGAATGTTGATAAGATAAAATGATGTTTGAAATTATTGATAAATCAGGAAGAAAAATTCATTTATCTAAAGAAAGATGGAGACATATTAGAAAAAAACATCCTGAAGTTGAAGAATTAGAACAAATAAAAGAAACAATTGAGAATCCAGATAAAATTACAAATTATAGTTTTGATGAAGATGTTCATTATTATCACAAATTTTACAAAAATAGAAAACCTTCTTTAAAATATCTTTTAGTGATAGTTAAATATTTAAGTAACTCAGGATATAATATCAGCGTATTTTAAAAATTATATAAAATGAAATCAGAAAATTCCACATACGATATATATTATGATAAAGAAGCAGATTTTTTAGAAATATTTTTTGGAGAGCCTTCAGAATCTAATGCTGAAGAAATAGAAGAAGGAATATTTATCAGAAGAGATGAAAATACAAATGAAGTTAAAAGCATAGGAATATTAAGTTTTAAAAAAAGAGCTTGGGTACTTAAAGAAATATTAAAAAAAGTTAATATAGATTTTCCTCTTGAGATTAGTATCTGAAATTAGATATGAAAAGTAATAAACTTATTAATGTTGATAAGATAAAATGTTGTCTTTTTCTTTTAGCTAAATTGAACCTCTAGACTTAGAATATTAATAGATAAGAAAGTATATAATTAATAGAATTATTAATAATTATCTTATTCTGTAAGATTATATCTTAATAGTTTTATCTCGAATCTGTTAGTCTAAGCAATTATATTTAATAATTTTCTTAAATATCTGTAATACTAAAAACTGTTTTTAATGCTACAATAATTGTTGCAGGAACAAATAAAGCAAGAAGAGCTGCAAATGTTGAAGAGACTACATCTCCTATTCCTATTCCTATTAATGAACCAACAACACTTTCCATTCCAAATTTACTGATAATTACTATTATTGCACCTGTATATAAAAAAGTCTGAGCATCTTTCCATGCAGAAACTTTAATTGAAAAGCCTACTAATAAGCCTAATAAAACTAAAATTCCATAAATTTGAGTACTATACTTTTTTATAAAATCTATTGATAAAAACGAGGAAGTACTGATTCCTATTATTACTGCAAGAAGAACTCCAATTAAAAAAGCCCACGCACCAATAGAGTTTTCTTTGGATTTTATAGTCATTTTAATAATCTTTTTATAAATAAAAGAGACTCTTTAAATATATAAATCTTTTTAGACTGTTAAATTCAGTTTATATTATAATTTCTGTGCAATAATCAGATTTAAAAATAAATAATATTAAATTTACAAATTTATTTCATAAATTATATTTTGAATGTTTATTTTAAAATATATTTTTTAAAACAGAAAAGTTTATAAACCATAGTAACTCCAGAATGATTACAAAATGAAAAACAAAATCGTTACAAATTTGATTATGAGTATTTTAGCGATAGTATTTTTAGTTGGATTGTTAAGTGCATTGACATTAACAGCACCTTCTTCTGTGACTTTAACAGAAACTAATCCTTCAAAAACTTTAACTTTAACAGGAGATACAAATTTTAATATTACTAATTTTGATAATTCTTTAAATATAACAGATGGAGAAGGACATTTAGTTATTGTTTTTTCTATTACTAATACTTCTACTTTAGATAATGTGACTTCAGCAACATTTGAAGTTTCTGCAGATTCTGCAGATGATTTTTCTGATTTTGAATTAGGAGAATATTCAGAGATTTTAACAATAGATGCAGTCAATACTACAAATCTAACAGAAAATTATAGTAAAACTGTAACAATTCTTTTGCAAAAAGAATTTTGTGAAGAAGAAAATCCTGCAAATTTAGAAGTAGAGATTGAGGATATTAGTGTTGAGAAAGGATTTGGAGATGACGAAGATTTTTGGTATCCTTTAGATGAAGTTGAAATTGAAGTTAAAGTAGAAAGTCCAGATTATGATGTAGAAGACATAGAAATTGAATTTTGCTTATATGACACTTCTGAAAAAGAATGTATTCTTGATGAAGATGATAT
>CAZOOJ010000026.1:0-9876 GCA_964581415.1 Candidatus Woesearchaeota archaeon | reverse complement strand
AAAGCCATAAAACCCTTATTTAAAAACCTTGCTAAAAAGCATGAATCTTTGAGAAATTTCAAAAAATCAGCTTTTTTATTCTTATCCTCATAAAATATTTATACTCCTTTTTTTTTCAAGAAGTATATAAAAAAAGCAATAATAACACTCTGCATTGTTTTTATTCTAATGATTTCTGTAGTAATTGTAGTTGCTTCTGCAAAAAATTCAAAACAGAAATTCACTCTTCCAAAATATGCTAAGGAAGTTGCTCCAGGAGTTTTTTATCTTGGAAAAGCAGTTGAAAAAGGAAGAGTTGTAGAGGGTTATGAACAAGCGAGCTAATCTTTAAATATATTAAATTCCTTAATAATAAATGAAAATTAACTATAAAATTTTAATAATTTGTTTAGCAGTTGTTTTTTTAACAGCATTTATAGGCTCTTTATTTACTTCAGGAAATACAGACTCATCATGGTATTCTGAAAACAAACTTTCTATTACACCTCCAAATTATGTTTTTCCAATTGTTTGGAACATACTCTTCTTTTTAATAGCTTTATCTCTTTATTTTGTCTGGATTAAAGCAAAAACTAAAATTCAAAAAAAGAAAATTGCAATTGTCTTTGGAATAAATTTCTTTCTGAATGCTTTTTGGAGTTTTTTGTTCTTTGAATTGCAAAAACCTGCTTGGGCTTTTGCAGAATTAATAATACTTTGGCTTTCAATTATTAGTATAATTTTTGTCACAGGCAGAATTGATAAAAAAGCTGGATGGTTGCTTGTTCCTTATTTACTTTGGGTAAGTTTTGCTGGAATTTTGAATTTTGCATGGATGATTTGAAATAAAAGAGGAGAATTAAGAATTATTTTTTCTTAATCACATAAATAGACCTAGCTCCTGGAATTTTATAACCTTTTTCATCAATAACTTTTTCAATCATAACTTTTTCAAATAAATCAGTTCGTAAATATTCTTCTTTTATCTCTGAATCACTTTTTGGATTTATTGTTCTTCTCTTAAATTCTCTCACTAATTTATCTCCTCTATTCTCAATTACCATTTCATCTTTATTATCTATATTACCTAACCATTCAAAACTATTTAATTTATTTAGACTATGATTTGGTGATCTATAGGGGACAAATTCTTTTAGTAAATTATTGTTCATGTTAGTTTATGTATTTACTTTGATTCTATAGAAATCTTATTTTTTAATTTTTTCTATTTCTCCTTCTTTCTTTTCCTGCTCCTGCGCTTCTTCTAAAATTTTTGTAAATTCTTCTCCGATTTTTTCTAAATTATCATTTAATTCTTTTTTAACATCTTCCAATTTTTCTAATTGCTCTTGAAGAATCTCTTTTGTTTCTGGAATTGATTTTTTTACAAAGTTTTTTCCACCAATATCAACTGTAAGTTCTTCTGAAAGTAATTTTGCTTTTGCAAAAATTCCTTTTCCTATTGAAGCGAAAATCTCTTTATCCTTTTTACCGACTAATTCATCTAATCCTAAATTTAAATTATTTAGCTCATTTATTGCTGAATTTACTGCTTGAAGCTGCTGCTGTAATTGCTGTGCTTGCTGTTGATAAGTGTTTATTTTTAAAAATAACTCTTGCTGTTTTTCATCTAATTCGTTCATGTTAAATTTAGAAAAAAAGAGTTTTTAAAAATTGTGGATAAAGTTAATTTTTGTTGACAGTTGAGTTAGTATAGGACTTTATCATTATAAAATTATTATTTCTCGTTAATAGAATATTAGCGAAGCACCTTTGCGAAAAGTCTGTCGCAGATTCATCAATAAGCGAATTGAAAGGCGAGCGTATTAAACAACTTTGAAAATCTTTCTGAAAATTAAACTTGAGATTATACTTGCGCCAATATACCACCAAATCCATCCAGAAAGAACTCCTGTATAGATGTCTCTAATCCACCAAATTAAAAGAATTAAAGGAATAAATGTAAAAAGCATTGGTTTAAAGGAGTGTTTCATTAATTCCATAGAACAACTCATCATTTCTTTTTGAATTTCTCCTTGTTTTTTTAAATCTCCTTTGGAATCTTTTAACTTAATCTGACAAGCTTTTTGAATTGCTTTAAGTTCTTTCATCCTATTCTGATTAGTAACTTTTTTTGTAACCAATGTCATAATCAAAGTAACTAAAATTGAAATAGCAATTATGCTTTCTTTAGGATAACTTATCATTAAATCAGTTATTGTCATTTTCTCTTTTATTTTATATAAAAGAAAAATTAGTTTTTAAAATTATTCTTTCAGATTCTTTCTCAACAAGTTGCTTAGATAATTTCATAATATCAATTTAAATTTTATTTAATAATTAGGCAGTTTATTGATTAGAGACAATATTTCCAAGAGAGCAAAGGAAAATTATTAAGAGCTCATAAATTTCTTCATCTTGAAATTTCTTATGTCTATAAATTGAAATCATATCTTTTAATATCTGATTTTTTTGAATCTAATTGTTTCAATTTTGAATCATCCTAAAATTCCAAACAAATCCATACTTTTAAACAGAATTAAAACATAGAAATCTTTTGATTTTAAGAGGCAAAAATTCAGCTACCTATGAGTTTCTTCATTGCAGGATTCATATCAACTGAATGCTGTTGAACAATATTCTGTGATAATTGGAACATAATCATAATAACTAACAACATAGCTGTTCCTGAGACTAATGCTCCTAAAAGATCTGTAATTGATGAAAGCAGTCCTATTGCAACTCCTCCCATAACTGTTAAAGGCATTATGTATCTATTTAAAATACTTTCAATAATTCTTGTATCTTGTCTAAAACCAGCTACTTGCAATCCAGAAGATGTAATTTTTTCTGCTTGTGATTTTGCATCCATACCTGATGTTTTAACCCAGAATATAGAAAATAATGTGCAAAAAACAGCAAAAAACAAAATATGTGTTACAGCTTGTAGAAGATATCTTGTTAGAAATCCTCCTTTAATTAATAATTCAAGAAGATTTGTTGAGCCAAGCCAAAAAGCTAATCCAGAAATAGCTTGTCCTCCTTGAAATTCTCCTAACCATGTGAAGTATGATGCAATTTTTGCCATTCCACTGCATCCTTCTTCTGTAAGACAAGGAGTTGCAGCATTTTCAATAATTCCTCCAAATAATTGAATATTTGCTACTAATGCAGCTGTTAGTATAACAGGAATTACAGAAGCATAAAAAAAAGACAAAGGCCATTTAATTCCATAACCTCTAATTTTCCCAAATGATAAAGGAATTTCTATTTTTAATGATTGAGCCCATACTATTATCAAAAATATGACTATTGTAGCTAAAATTGCAGCTAAAGCTGCTAGAAATCCTATTTGATCTGGAGGATTGCTCATTAATGATTGAATCATGACTAATAATTTACCTGAACAAGCTGTTCCTGAAAAATCTAAAAGACAATTCTTTCCTTGTTGATTGATGAACTGCAAAGCACTTGTAAAAAGTCTCCAAGAAACTCCTGCTGCAATAAATAAACTAACACCACTTCCAAAACCCCATTTTTGTGTTAATTCATCCATATAAAAAATTATCAGTCCACCTAAAATTAACTGCAAAATCAAAAGCCATTCTAATCCTGGAGTAGCTTGAAGTCCTTTCATTAAGACATAAACTAAAGATTCAAAAAATATAAAAAAGAAAACCAGAATTTTCTGAATTCCCTGAAAAAATTTCTTTCCTTCTGCTGTATTTGTATTAATATTTAATATTTTAGAACCTGTCAATAACTGCAGAATAATAGAAGCCATTACAATAGGACCAATTCCTAAAGAAATAATACTTCCAAAATCAGTTCCAAGAATTATAGCTAAATATTCAAATCTTTCCAAAGCATTTGCTGAAAGTCCAAAAAGAGGAATATTAGCAAGAACGAAAAAAGATAATAAAACAATGAGAGTCCATTTTAATTTAGTATTAAATGCAACTTTTTTCTCTTCAGGTTTTATTATTTCAGGAATAAAACCAAATATTTTTGTTAAATTCATATTTATTAATTACAAAAAACTATTTAAAAGATTATTGTTCTTTCTCAATCAGAATATTTTAGCATTTTATCTAAAGAATCAAAAAATTTCCCTCTAAAGAATTTCAATAAATATTTGTGATTGACTGCTTTTTTAATTGCTATCTTTCTTATAAAACTCTATCATCTATTTATTCTATACTTCTATCTGCAAAAACTTCTGTGAGAATTTATTTTTTAAAAAACTTTAATTCTATTTTTTATATGTGTAACAAGAGTATTTGTTCTTCAATTGCTTTTGATTATAAGCAAGGTAAAATTAATTCCTATTTATTTTTCATTTCCAGAAGAGTCTGCTTTTTTCCTTTTAATTCTCTCTTCTTTTTTTTCTTCTTTTTTTACAGGTAATATAATTTCTCCACCAGCTTTCTTTACTTTTTCTATTGCGGATTTGGAAGCTTCTTTTGATTTTATAATAAATCTTTCTTTTATATCTCCTTTTCCTAAAACCTTATAATCTGGTAAATTTATCTCTCCTGATGAATATCTATTCTGAATGTCTCCTACATTTATTCTTTTTCTTTTATCTTTTGCTGTTTTTCTGCTTGTAATTCCTTTTTTTCCAAAATATTTGTTTCCATAAAGTTTTGTTACAAGAGTCTTTTTGTGATCTGCTCTTTTACCGCTTCCAGACATACCTTTTCCTCCTCTATGTCCAGAGCCTTTTCTTTTCTTTCTTGCTCCTCCACCATGAGTTCCCATTCCTCTTCCTCTCATTTTCTTTGATTTTTTGATTTTGTGAACTTTCATTTTATAATACTTTTCTTTTAAGATTTAATTTTTGTGATAAGAATTTGTACATACCATATTCTTCATCTGCTTCAAAAATTCCTTTTACTTTCAACTTCCTAAATTTATAAGTTTGCGCTAATTTAATTTCTTTCATTACAACATCCTCTCAATTAAATCATTTATTTTATCCTTATTATTTCCTAAAACTCCTTTTCCAACTCCAAAATGTTTTTTACTTTCAATTCCTTTTATTGGAGGAGCTAATCTAAAAAATGGCTTTAAATTTAATTCTTCAAATTTCTTTCCTTTTTTTAACTCTTCAACAATTTTTTCAGAATCAATTTTTTTCTTCTTGTCAATTAATTGTCCTCTTTTTTTTATAAGCTCTTTTAAAGTTTTATCATTAATCTCACCAAATGCAACAAAATCTTTGACTTTTTTTATCATTCCTAACTGAACTTTTGGAGAATTAGCAAAAACTACACAGGCATATTTTCTTCTTAGTCTTAATCTATGCAGAGTTTCAACTATGTTTTTTTTCAATCCTACTTGTCCTTTTATTCTAATTACTGCTATCATTTTTTATTTTCTCTTATCACATTCGTCTTTTTTAAAGCATCTATACAAGCTTTTATTAAATTAAATGTTGTTCTTTTTTTACCGAAAGTTTTAGTATAAATATCTTTGATTCCAGCTAATTTTAAAACTTTTTTTAATTCATCTGCTGCTACTAATCCTGTTCCTTGTGGTGCAGGAATTAATTCAACTCTAACACTTCCTGATTTTCCACTAATCTTAAATGGAACTGTGTGTTTTTCATTACAAGCGCAATCAAAAGCAGAACAATCTCTTTCTACTTTCATTATATTTAATTTTGCTTTTCTTATTGCTTTATCTCTTGCTGGAAGAGTTTCTTTTGCTTTTCCAGAACCTATTCCAATATGCCCATTTTCATCACCAACAACTGCTATTGTTGAAAAACTTGGAATATTTCCTTCTTTTGTTTTTCTTTGAGTTTGTCTCCAAGCTCTTCTTTTTCCACCTCCAAATTTTCCTTTTGATTGTCCTATAGAAATTAAATCAGATTTTACGTTGATTAAAGAATCTATTATTTCTTCTTCAAGGATTTTTTTATTTAAATTTAATATTTCATCTATATCTCTAATTTTTCCGTCTTTTACATCTCTTCCGAGTTTTGTTTTAGGTTCCCAAAATGGAATTTCATTTTCTTTCTTTTCTTTTTTCATTTCTTCTAATTCTTTCAAATCTTTTTCATCCAAAACTTCTTCAGGATTCTCAGCATATTCGTCTTCGCTGTCGTTTGTCTTTGACTTCTTCATATTTATTTCAACTGTCGACTCAGAAATCTTTTCATTTGTTAATTCGTTATTCTTTTTGATATCCTGTTTATCTGGAGTTGATATATCTTCTTCTGTCATTTTAATTTTCTTTTTCTATTCTAGATTTAATTTCTTCAAAGGAAATTTTATTTTTTATATATCTTCCTTTTATTTTTTCTTCTTCTGGAAAAATTTTCTCTTTGTAATCCATATTTATTCCAGAATCTACTAATCCTTTTAGGAAAGCATAGACTTTTGTTTTAGGTAAATTTCTATTCATTCCAATATCAAAAATAGGTGTTTCTAGATTTTTCTTTTTTATTTTCTTACCTATTAAAAATCCTGTTAAATATGATGCAGGAATTGATTTTAAGCTTCCTTTAAATTTTTCTTGCCATCCATAATTCAATAAATTTCTTGAGGTTACTCCCAATTTCACTTCATCTTTTGCTTCTTTACACAATATATATTGGGCGATTATATATCTATTGCTTTTTCTGAATACAATTCTGGATCTTCCACTTCTAAGTAATTTAAATCTTTTTCCATAATCTGTCTTTCTTTCTTTCCTTCTTCTTTTTAGTGTTCTCATTTTTTATTTTCTTAAATTTCTTATATGTTCTTTTAAATTTTTTTGATTTTTGAATTTTCTATTTCTTATTTTATTTCTTATATCTTTTGCTTCTTCAGCATTTAATTTTTTTTGTTTTTTCATTTCAGAAACATAGGCTCTTAATTTTCTCGTGATTTTTACATATTCTTGCTTTCTTTTTTTAATTTTCTTTTTGATTTTTCCTTCAGTTCTTCTTTTTTTCTTCCTTTTATTTTTTCTTCTTCCTTTTATTTCTTTAAGAATTATAGCTCCTTCTTTATACAAGTCTCTAATATCTTGTTTGGTTATTGCTTCTTTAATTTCCTCTAATCTATTTTGAACAAAAATAATTCTTTCTTTTCCAACTTTTAAAACTTCTTTTGCAAGTAGTTTTTTCTTTTTAAGATTCATTTTTTATTTCTTTTTTATCTGTTTTTTGCGACGCAGAATTTTCTTTGGTTTTTGAGGTTTCTTTTCTGATTTTTTTATCTTCTTTTTTCTTTCCGATTTTTTTCAAAAATTTATCTATATTAATTTTAAAAACAGGAATTTTCTTTTCTTTTGCCTTCTTTATTATCTCTATTTTTTTCTTTTTTCCAACTCTTCCTATTAATGCAACTTCTTCTGGTTTAATTTTTTCAAGTTCCTGAATATTTTTTATTAATATCAACTTTTTTTTATCTCCTTTATTTTTCTGCTTTTCACTTTTTTTGTAACCAATACTAACTCTTGCAGGATATCCTTTTCTTTTTTCTCTTATTTTATTATCTCTTCCTTTTGGTTTTCTCCAAACTTGTTTTTTCTTTCTTTTTTTTCCTAATTTTGGATATCTTTTCCAATCTCTACGTAAAAATTTAATCATTATATCTTTACTCCTGCTTTACTTGTTATAAAAATCCCATCCTGAAAAATTCTTCTATCCTTCTTTTTTATTTTTGTAATTTTTTCTAAATCTGCTGCAATCTGTCCAGCTAATTCTCTGTTTATTGATTTTATTTTTATTATATCTTTATTAATTTCAATATCAACATTTTCTGATATTTTTACCTCTCTATCAACTTTTTCACCAATAAAATTTTTTATTATGATTTTATCTCCTTCTACTTTAGCAGTTATAGGAAAATGACTTGAGCAAATTTTTAATTCATATTCAAATTTTTTTTGAACACCTTTAATCATATTTTTTATATGTGCAACAAGGGTATTTGTTCTTTTTTTCTCTCTTTTTGTAGCTTTCTTACATCCTAAGATTATTTCTTTATCTTTCTTTTCAATTTCTAAATTATACAAATTGAATTTTCTCTTATTTTCTCCTTCTTTTCCTTTGATTATTATTTCATTTTCAATTACAGAAACTTCTACTTCTTCTGGAATTTCAATTTTTTGGAAAAATTCTTTTTTCATTTTAATAAAAATAAGCTATTAAGCTTCCTCCTACTTTCTCTTGTTGAGCTTCTTTGTGAGTCATTAAACCTTTGTTTGTCGAGATTATCATAATTCCCAATTTTCTTGAAGGAAGAAATCTTCTTCTATATTTTTCAATCTGATCTTTTTTAACACTAAGTCTCGGTTTTATCGCCTTACATTCAGAAAATTCTCCAAGATTTATCTCAATAGACTTTTCTTTAGAATCTATTCGATATTTTTTAATTACTCCTTCTTGCTTCATTATTTTTAAAATTTCAATTAGGAGATTTGAAATTCTTTTTATTTTAATGTTTTCTTTTCTAGCTTTTTTTGCATTTTTTATTCCATTCAATGCATCAGCAACTATATCTTGTGACATTTTAACTATATTTTTTAAAGCCGATTTCTTCTGCTATTTCTCTAAAGCAATGTCGGCATAAATTTAATCCATATGAATTTATATGAGCACCATATCTTCCGCATTTTTCACATTTTCGCACAGCTATTCCAATCTTTCTTTCTTTTGGTTTACAGTGTTTTAGGAATTTTTTCATAACTTCAGGTTTATTTTCTAATTGCTTCAAAATTTTTTTCCAGTTAGATGCTGTCATTTTAATTAAATTTCGTTCCGAAATTTTCCTCCATAAATTTAATTATTTCCTGTTTACTTACTCCTTGTCTTTTAGGTATTTTTCCTCTTTTTATTTTCTTTTCTTTAATTCTTTTTCCAGCTCTTGCAAATATCACTGTAATTTCAAATCCTCTCATTCCAATATCTCTCTGATATTCTATTTCAGGAATCTCAATATACTCACTTATTCCAAAAGAAAAATTATTATCTGGTATCTGCTTCTTTTTTAGATTATTATCTATTGTTATTAGCATTTTTTTTAAAAATTCTTTAATATTTTTCCTCAATGTAATCATAGCTCCAACTTCTAATCCAGGTCTTATTCCAAAATTAGGAATTCTTTTTTTTGATTTTGTTTTTACAGCTTTTTTGTTTGTAAGAAATTCAAGTAATCTAACTCCTTTTTCTAATTCTTCTCCAATTCCTCCTACACTTAGAATAACTTTTTCAATTTTTATTTCTTTCATTTTATTATCTTCCATTTTCTATTACCATAATTTTCTCAATTAAAATTTCAATTTTTTTATTATCAATTTTTAAAATAATTTTCTTGTTTTCTTTATCTATTTCTTCTACAATTCCTTTAGTTCCTTTATGCTTTCCACTAATAGCAATCACTTTTGTTTTTTCTTTTAAAGTTAAAACCTTCTCTATTTTCTTTTCTTTTAAATTTATCAAAACAGAATCTCCAACTCTCATTTTTTCTTTGGAGATAATATTTCTTCCATCGTATAGATTTAACTGAATATTTTTTCTTTTCAATATCTTTTTATTTATTATCTTAGAAATCTTGTAATGAGATTCGTTTTCTTTGATTTCATTAAGAATAAATTTTCCTTTTTCTGTTAATTCTAATCTATAATATTTTTTTGAAGGAAGAATAGTGATAACATCAAACAACAATACAGAATTTTTCTCATCTTTAACTTCTTTATTATTTAAAAGAATCTTTCTTGAATTCAAAGCTTTTTTTACTTCTTTTCTATTCTGAGCTATTTTAAGAAAATCTCTTAAAATAATTAAAACTGGAATTCCTTTTTTTAAATTAAACTTGCTTCTAACCACATACTTATTTCCTTTTCTATTTATCGGCCAGTCCTTTGGTGTTTTTTGTCTTTTTAAGTGCATTTTATTTT
>CAZOOJ010000025.1:0-9436 GCA_964581415.1 Candidatus Woesearchaeota archaeon | reverse complement strand
TACGCCCCGACCGGGAATTGAACCCGGGTCTCATCCGTTCTGCTTGAAAAGGACCATTTATCTCTCTTCCATAAAAGAAGGGAAGGTTTACGCGAAGGAAACCGTAGTGTCCTCGCCAAGCGACAGGGATGTGTCTTAGCCACTGGACCATCGAGGCATAGATTATAAATTAAAGAATTATTTTTAAAGATTGCTATTCTCTTTTAAATTTCATAAATTTAACTCCTTTAAATAAATGCATCTTTGGAGCAATTTCTTTATTAATAATCTCTATTTCTTCAGGAGTAAGTTCCACTATTCCAGAGCTGTTTTTTCCTCTGAAACAGAGTGCTATAGAAGCTTCTTTGATATTAAGAAAATCTTCATTAATAATAACTTCTTTCAGATTCCCGCTTGTCTCAAGTCTAACAATTCCATCAGAATTCTGTTTTTTAGTCTTAATTTTCATAATAAAGATACAAATACAAAATTTATAAGAATTTATATTCTAAAATTCATCTTTTATTAATACTCATAAACTTTTACAAGGTGCCTATAAAGAGTGTAGATAAAAGATATAAAAAAATATCCTGGAGTAATAAACATCAAAATAATAAAAAATACTACACTTTCAAATCCAAATAAAGTATAGAAAGACTTATGAGATATTATAGAGATTATCCAAAAAATTGCTAATAAATAAAGTCTTTTCCAATTTAATAAAAAATATTTGTCAAGTTCATATTTTGCTTTTTTTCTCTTTTTCATTTTTAAGTTTAATAATAATTTTGAAATAAAACTAACATCCTCCCAGCAAAATTTAATTTATTAGATAATAATCTAGGAGATTCTTTAATTCTGGACAAACTTACGAATTAATATCCTCATTTTCTCTTTCCAACTTTTATCTCTTTAAAGCCTGTATATTTCCAAAGAACTTTTGGAATTTTTAGACTTCCGTCTTTTCTTTGATGATTTTCCATTAGTGAGATTAAAGCTCTGGGAGAAGCAAGAACAGTATTATTTAGAGTATGGGCAAAATATCTTTTTCCCTTGTCATCAATTTTTATATTTAATCTTCTTGCTTGAGCTTCTTCCATATTTGTCAAAGAACCAACTTCAAAATATTTTTTTTGTCTAGGACTCCAAGCTTCCACATCACAACTCTTTGCTTTTAAATCTGCTAAATCTCCAGAACAACATTCAAGAATTCTTGTAGGAATATTCAGAGCTCTGAAAATATCTGTGGTATATTTCAACATTTTACCATACCATTTATAAGAATTCTCTGGTTTGCAAATAACAATCATCTCTTGTTTTTCAAATTGATGCAGTCTATAAAATCCTTTTTCTTCAATTCCATGCTCACCAACTTCTTTTCTAAAGCAAGGAGAATAAGCAGTTAAAGCTATAGGTAATTCTTTTATTTTAAGAGTTTTATTCAGAAACTTTCCAATCAAAGAATGTTCAGAAGTTCCTATTAAATACAAATCTTCTCCTTCAATTTTATACATCATTATTTCTTTTTCTTCAAAACTCATAACTCCATCCACAATCTTTCCTCTAATAATAAAAGGTGGAATAATATATTCAAATCCCTTCTTTATCATATAATCTCTTGCAAAAGCAAGAATAGCAGAATGTAAAATAGCTAATTCTCCTTTAAGATAATAAAAACCATGCCCTGAAACTTCTCTTGCAGAATTCAAATCAAGTCCTCCAATTTTTTCTGCTAATTCTGCGTGATGAAAGATTTCGTAATTAGGAATTTTAGGAACTCCAATTTTTTTTATCTCAACATTTTCTTTTTCATTTTTTCCAATTGGAACTGAACTATGAATAATATTAGGTATCTTTAGCATATGTCTTTTAATATCTTCTTCAATTACTTTTCTCTTTTCTTTGATTTTCTCAATCTTTTCAGGAATTTCCTTTGCTTTTTTTATTAATTTAAAGGCATCTTTTTTTAATTTTTTAATTTTATTAATTTCTTTAGAAATTTTATTTCTCTCGTTTCTTAGACTATCTTCAGAATATTTTAATTTTCTCCATTGTTCATCTAATTTTTTGATTTTATCTACTAAAGGAAGTTTCTCATGCTGAAATTTTTTTTTAATATTTTCCTTAACAATCTCAGAATTTTCACGAATTAGTTTTATGTCTATCATAAGAAATAAAAATAAATATATTATTTAAATTTAATGTTAAAAACATAGGAATATTTTAGGATTTTATTGCTCTCAGAAGTTAATTTTTCTCTAAAATTATTGTTTCTTGATTTATTCCTTTTTTAACAGGAACCTGTATTTTTCCTGGATTAATAAATTCCTTAGGAAAATTATAATCATTGAACCCAATCAAATAATCTCCTTCTAAAATTTTAAACAAAACTTTCCCTTCATTATCTGTTATAGAATATCCTGCTGTAGGAGGTCCATTTTGATCTTCCAAAGTCCATAAATCTACTTCAAGATTTTGAACAGGATTATTATCTGGACTCAAAATCGTTATCTCTAAACTTTCTTCTCCTTCAACAAATTGAGGCTGTGAATTGGGTTTTAAAAATTGATATCCAATAACTCCTAAAAGGATTAAAATTAATATACAACTTCCAATTATCAAACTCTTTTTCATAAATTATTTAATAAAGAGATATATAAAAAGTTTTCTCCAAGAAGATGGTGATTTTACTAAAATATTAATACTATAAATGAAACTTTTAAATAATCAGAATCCTATATAAAAAATGGAAAATTGGAATGTAGGTGAATATCTAACAAACTTGTATACAGAATTTTTAGATTTTTTTCCCTCTTATATTGGAAATTTTATTAACTTTCTATTTCTTGTTCTCTTAATTGTAATATACGCTCTTTTTATATGGAAATTCTACAGATTTATATCAAAAAGAGATTTTCTTGGATTAAATTTATCCCAATATAATAAAACACAAAATAATTTTTTAAATAGATTAATAGCAGGCATTTTATTTTTTATTGAATATTTAGTGCTTTCTCCTCTTTTAATCCTTGTAATGTTTATGGTTTTTACATTTCTCTTATTAGTCTTAGTACAAGATCCTAATATTTCTCAAATACTGATAATCTCTGCTGTTATAATTGCTACTATAAGAATGACTTCGTATTACAAAGAAAATCTTTCACAAGACATTTCAAAAATGCTTCCATTAACATTACTTGCAGTTGCTGTCCTTAATCCAAATTCTTTTTCACAAACTCAATATTTAGAAAAAATAATTAACCAGATAATTCAAATTCCTTCTTTTATGAAAAATATTTTTTATTATTTAATATTCATAGTTGTTATTGAAATGATTTTAAGATTTGTTAATTTTATTTTTTCTCTATTTCAAATAGAGGAAGAGGAAGTTGAAGAAGAGGAAGAATCATGAAGAAGAAATATAATCTTAAGTCAAACAATTTATCTGGATTTTTTCTAAGCATATCTATTAAATAAAAATATGTTCCTTATTCTTCAATATTTTATGACAGACTATCATTCAGTTGCATATAATATCAATTCCTTTCAATTTCAGGATGTTTATGTCCTTTTTCCAACATCTCTTTAAGAGTTTTAATATGTTTCTGTTTCTCTTTTTTATAATTGTCTTCAATAGTTTTATCTTCTTTAATCATCTTCGCAATATATTCTCCACCTAAAAAATGAGGTGTTAAAACATAATCAGCTCCTTTTTCATACAAATTAAGAGCATCTTTAATATGATGAGCTCTCATAATAATAACAGCATTAGGATTTATTTTTCTGATATGATCTACTAAAAGGAAATTAGTTTCAAAATCAGGTATTGTGGAAATCGCTAAATTTATCTGATCTATAGGTAATTCCTCTAAAAGTTCAGTATCAAAAGAATCTCCATAAACACAGGGAATTCTAAATTTTTGCAAATCAGAGATTATATCAGGATTAAAATCAACAACCAAATAACTTTTTTTAATCTTTTTTAAAGATCTTAAAATACTAAAACCAATTCGATTATATCCAAAAAGTAGAGCATGATATTTTCTTCCTATTTTTCTTTTTCTCTTAATATTTTTTCTTTCAAAAATAGAAAGTGCTTTTGAAAATCTGTTATATAGACTATTAGAATAAATAATCATATATGTTGATAGAGATATTGTTATAATTCCTGTAAGAGTTATTGTAGATAAAATTTCTGGTGCTATATGATTCATAGCGACTCCTACTACTAATATGTGAAAAGAAAATTCTGAAACCTGCCCAAAAGTTGTTCCAACTAAAAAATTATTCCTTTTAGTGTATCCTGAAATTGCCATGAAAATAATTAAGATTAAAGGTTTGAATATCAGAGCTATAGAAGATAAAATAAGGGCATTTACAATTATAGAACCTATATTCATAATTTGAATATTTAATCCTAAAATTACAAAGAAGATAATTAAAAAGAAATCTCTTAAAGGACGTATTTTTGAACTTATTTCTGTGCTATAAGGAGAAATAGATAAAACCATTCCTGCTATTAAAGCTCCTATTTCAATTGAAAAGCCTATAAAACCGAATAGTGCTGAAATTACAAAACACCAAGTAATTGAAAATAAAAACAAAAGTTCCTGAGAATGACTGGTGCTTTTTATTAGTTTAGGAAGAATTGAAAATCCCATTAAAAAAAGAACTAGAATTAAAAGACTTCCAGATATTAATCCACTTAATGCAAAAGAACTAAAGCTAATATTTTCAGAAAATGAAGAGATAAACATTAAAACAAATACAGCCACAAAATCTTGAATTATCAAAATACCAATAGATATTTTTCCATAAAGAGAATCCAGTTGTTTTCTATCAGAAAGAAGTTTTGTAATTATAATAATACTGCTAAAAGATAGAGCTATACCAATATAAGATGAAGTAATTATATCAAATCCTAGTAATTTAAATGAGACTAAAAAACTAAAAGCAAAAGTCAAAGCAATTTGAGCTAATCCCACTAATAAAGATAAATTTCCAACTTCTCTGATTTTTTTAGGATTCAAATGCAAACCGACTATAAAAAGCAAAAAAGCTATACCAAAATGAGAGAATACATCAATTATTTCTTTTGATTCATCAAGTTTAATAAAACCAAATTCTAGAATTAGAGCAGTAAGAACTCCTGTGATAATATATCCTATGATAATAGGTTGTTTAAATTTCTGAAGAGTGTATGACATAATAAATGCCATAAAAAGTATTATTGCTAATTGAATGAAGATATATTCCATTTTGTCTCTTTTTTTATTATATAAGAATATTAGATAATAAGAGTATAAAAAAGTTTTTGATAAAAATTAAACAAAAAATTACTTTAATCTCTTTTTTTTAGTTTCTAAAACATAATTTATTGCTTCTAAATTATTTCTGCTATACTCTTCTCCCAAAATATTTAGTTTATCTTTTTTTAAAACTGTTATAGAGATTCCTTTAATAGATGCTACAGGACAACTATTATTTTTAAGATATTTTTTTCTAAAAGTATTATTTAAAATATTGCATTCTAAATTTTCTTTTGAAAAATTATCACAAATTGAACAAAATTTTTTAACATATTCTTTATTTATTCTTTTCATTTTTTGTTTCTGATTTTATTTGTTTTATAAAAATTATCATAATAAGGGATATGACAAACTTTTTAAATTAATTCAAACATTATTTCTCATGCCGAAAGTCAGAATAAAGCTAAATAGCACAGATATAGGAATGTTAAATGATATTTGCAATACTATAAAAGAAATTACAAAAAGAGCAGGAATTACCATAAGCGGGCCTATTCCATTACCAACAAAAAAACTTAAAATTACAACAAGAAAATCTCCTTGTGGAGACGGAACAGCAACTTTTGATAATTATGAGATGAGAATACACAAAAGACTTATTGACTTGCCTACAAATGAAAAGGTTCTTCAAAGCATTATGAAACTTCAGATTCCAAAAAATGTGGATATTAAGATTGAAATGAAAGATTGATTTTATCTTTAAGCATACGAGTTCTTAGAAAGCAGTAGATATAATAGACTATCCAAAATTTTTTAAAGTCTTTTTCTTTAGTTGCTATATGGAAAAAGAAATAGGAAAAATAAACAAAAACGAGAATACAGATATCGTTTTAAGAATTGATGATTTTGGAGGAAAAAAAGGATTAACAATAAGAGAATTTGTTACAAGCGACAGATACACTGGTTTTACAAAATCAGGAGTTAGAATTTCTCCGGAAAATTTTTCAAAATTCAAAGAAATGATTGATTCTGTAAATGAAGAAGATTTAAAAGAATCTGAAGAAGAACTTCCAGAAGGACAAGAGACTCTTGAGAATTCTTCTGAAAATGAAGAAACAAAAAAATCAGAAAAAAACAATCAGGAAACTCTTCCTGATTATTAATCAATATTCTATCTTCTAAAAGAATACAAAATAAGAGAAAAAATAAATAATTATATTAGTATAGAATAAGAAGACATTAAAGAAATAACATTTAATTTGTAATTATGAATCTAAATATCAAGTTGGAAATATTAAACACATAAATTAACTATCTTTCAATTACTTTATCAAAATCTTTATTCTTTTTTCTTCTAAATTCTCTATGATAGATTATTCCTAAAGAAATAAATATCGCTGCTATAATTGAAATAAAAGGTGTGACAATTTTTTCCAAGACTTCTGGTTTAAAAATTAGAATTAATCCAAAAAAAAGAATCATAAATCCTGAAATTAATTTAAGTCTCTGAACGTTTCTTTTATTAAATTCTCTTGCACCAAGAGTAACTATGAAAATAAGAACAATTATCAATAAAGGAATAATATAGCAAAAATTATACAATAAAAGATACAAATAATATGAAATAGAAGAAATTTGTTTTGTTGCTAAAGTTCCTAAATAAACCATGGGAAAACCAACTGTGCATAACAGTTCATAAAAATTAACAGTAAAAGCAATGATAATTGTCCCTATCAATAAAGCCCATAAAGATTTTACTTTTGTAAGCTTTTCTACTTTTTTAATAAACCTGTTTTTTTGACTTTTTGGAAGAGTCAAAGAGATTCCTTTTTTAAAATAAAAATAATCTTTTATATTTATGATTCCTGCAAAAATTGCAATACCTCCTGCAACAAAGGTTAATAAAACGATTTCTTTAGCATACAGAAATATATTCAGCCAAAGAGACATAAATAAGAAATAAACTAATGCTGAAAAGAAAATAAATACTCCTCCGACAATTGCTAATCTCTTTCTTTTTTCGTTTTTTTCTTTTGTAGAAGATACTGCATAAAGCATTGTAGCAAGCAAAAAAGTGAGTATAAAAAAAGCACAAGGATTAAATCCATCTGCTAATCCTATTAGAATTGTGATGAAAAGAAGAGAAAATTTTGAGATATCTACTTCTCCAATTAAAGGAATTTTTATAAAATTTTCTTCAGTTATATTAGTTTTTGGAAGATTAAAACTAGTTCCATCATTAAACTCCAAAATCCAAGAATTTTCAATATTTATTGCATTTTCAAAAATAATTTCTCCCTCTGAAATTAGAAGAGGTTCTGGAGTTATTTCAGTTAGAACATAATCTGAATCTTTGAGAATTTCATCTAAATTTTCAGAAAACAACAAACTCTTTAAAAAATCACTTGAAATTTCTTTGTTTCCTGTTTTTATTAAAACTCTATTATCTGTCCATATTTTTGGTTTATTTGGAAGTTCGTTTAAATTAAGCTCATTAAAAGAAACAGATTTTTCTAAAAGAAGAGCAGGATTATTCTCTAATAAATCAAAATTTTCATTTGCTTTTAAAACATTGATTCTTCCTAGATAATTTTTAGTTTCATTAAGGAAAAGATTTGGAACAGCTGATATTGAATTATATTTTTCAGAATATTTGCCTAAAAGAATAGAATTTTCATCAGTCCATTTTTCAAAAAAATATTCAATTAGAACTAAATCGTCATATTGTTTTGGCCATTTTCCTAGAACTTCAGGATCTGTAATTGCACAATTTGGACAATTTAAAGAAGTAAAATAAACTATAACATTTTTATTATAATTCTGCTCATTCTGAGCGATAATTCCATTTAGATTTAGAATTATAAATAAGAATAATATTATAAGCATTATTCCTAAATGTTTTATTTGATTTTTCATAGATTACTATATATGAAACAACCTATATATCTTTGTTTCAATTTCTGAAATAGAAATTTTTAGTCTAAAATAATACTATATTCAAAATATTTGTCATAAGGAATATTCCAAGAACAAGTTTCTTTTATGCTTGCTTTTTCCATTATTTTCCTAAACAATCTCATAGAATTTCCATGAGCAGAAATGCATACATTAACTTTATTTTTTTTCATAAATTCTATAAGATTTTTAATAAATATTTTTACTCGTTTTTCAACTTCCTTAAAAGATTCTCCTCCTTTAGGAGGATTATTCCATCCTCTATGCCACTTATCAAATTGCCCTTTTCCATATTTTTTTATGATAGTTTTATGTTTTTTTCCTTCTAAAAATCCATAATTTCTTTCTATCATTCTGTTAGCAGTTATTATTTCTCTGCATTCAGGATGATATTTAAGAATTATATTTAATGTTTCTTTAGAACGGGACAAGTCTGTCTGAAAAGCGACATCTATTCTTTTTTTCTTTAATTTTTTAGCTATAATCTCTCCTTGTTTTTTTCCGAGAGAAGTTAATTTAGAATCTTTCCATCCGCTAAAAATTTTATTTTTATTATAATAAGTCTGTCCGTGTCTAAATAAAAAGATTTTAAGTTTTTCCATTATTCAATTAAAATTTTTTTTAGTTCGTCATCTAATTCAATTAAATTTGTCATTCCATATGGTTTTTTAGTTATTATTCCTCTATCTTCTAGTTTCTTCAAACTACGAAAGATTTTTACTCTTGATAATTTTGTCTCATCAACAATTTTGGATTGAGTAACTTTTCCATTAGAATTTAAAATTGAATTAATAATCGCCTTCTCACTATTCTCTAAAAATCTTAAAGTAGATTTAATATTTTTTGATATTTTTGTTATTTTTCTTTCATATTTTTCAGAGATAAAAAAATAAGTAAGACTTCCAACAAACATTCCAAAAAAAGATAA
Organism: Candidatus Woesearchaeota archaeon; assembly: GCA_964581415.1. GTDB lineage: Archaea > Nanobdellota > Nanobdellia > Pacearchaeales > GW2011-AR1 > CAYTGG01. Next base: position 325 of record CAZOOJ010000025.1, on the reverse strand, counting down.
TAAAATCAAAATTAAAGAAACTTCATTCTGAACTCTGCAATCAGCATCACATAAAAGTTTCTCGTTGAGATAAGTCACAGCAAAAAATATGACTGCTGCAAAACCAGCAATTATTCCTATAATTAACCATAACTGAATAAATTTATTTTTTTTAATAAAATTCATTTTATTTTTTAGTATATTCTTTTAAAATTCTAGTTTATAACAGAATATAAATTTTTCTTTTTTGAAAATTTTAAGAAAAATAAATTTGATATGTTTTTTTAATTACAATTATTTTTAAAAACTCTATTTATCTATTAAAGGAAAATGAGGACATTAAAAG
>CAZOOJ010000024.1:0-47380 GCA_964581415.1 Candidatus Woesearchaeota archaeon | reverse complement strand
ACTTGCAGTTTGAATTGTGATTATACTGATGATGGAACTGTTTGTAATTATGATGGTGTTTGTGATGATAATGAAGGCTGTGCATGTGAGGACTGTAATGGAGAAAGAGATTATTGTAGTGGAGACTTATTATGCAGTTTAGTTGATAGAGCATGTTGCAGTTCTGATTCTGATGGTTATTGTAATCCTTATTGCTCTTTTGTTGATCCTGATTGTGGAGAAGGAATAGAAGATATACCAGAAATAGGAGTCTGTACTTATCATGAAAGCACGAATGATGATTGTGAAGATGGATTTTTAACATATAGTTGGACAGGAAATTGGAAATGGGATAAAGATAATATTTTGAATTATAATCCTGATGGAGCTGATTATTTAGAAGATGAAGAAGGATGGCATTATGATCCTGAAAGAAAAAATGAACTTTGTAAAGATGGAGAAGAAACAATTCCTTGTCCTGCACAAATAGAACTTCCTTTTTTTACTTTTTATAGTTTTATTATAACTCTTTTAATTATCTCTTTAATTTATTTTTTCTATAATTTTAGAAATAAAAAATAATTTTTATTTTGTATAACTAGAATATTCTTAGTAAAGTTTATTAGTAAAGTTCTTTGATATTATTAATTAAAAATTTTATCTATTTAATAATTTTAAAAATCGAGTATTAGATTAATTAATTTCTTAAAGTTTGAATCTATTTAATTGTTATAAAATATAACAAGTCATTTATTTTAAATATTAATTTATATATTTATTTGGTAAATAAAGGCTTTGGAAAAATTCTGTATTTTTCATAAATCTTTTCTGATAATAATTTCTTTTCTGATAATAATTAATATCTTATAGATATAACTTTTTGAATAACTCATTAAAACAACAAAATTATCTAAATAAATTAGAAAATAATTGAGTAATTGATAATTGCAAGAAATTGCTTTTTATAGGAATTTACCAAAGCCTAAATAGAGAAAATTTATAAAATAAGTTTTCTTATTTAAAATTATGAAAAAAGAGGTTGTTTTTATAATATCTAATTTAATTTTTATATTTTTAATGATTAATTTTATTTCAGCAGATTTTGAAATAGGAAACGCGTCGTATCTATTAGACAAACAATACAGGCCAAATGGAAATATTAAAGGATGGATTAATGTAAGTTTTTCTGATGAACCTATTAATTCTCTTTTTAAATATAATCTAGGAGATTTTGTAGTTTTGTGGGATTTATTAGAAGAAAATAGAAATTTTAATTATTACTGTGATACTGCAGAATGCACTTTTTTTTATTCAAAAAAACTTGATTCTGGAAATGAAACAAAAAAATTTTATTTATCTTCTGAAAAATCAAAAGTTGTTGGATTAGTATTTAATGGAGAAGAAGTTGAAATTAAATCAGTAGATTTTGTTTTAGAAAGTGATGTCAAAAGTTCTTGTGAAAATCAAATAGAAATAGATATTCTAAATGATGGTTATAGTGATTTTATGAATAATAAATCTACAACAGGGGATTGTTCTAGTCTTAGAAGTTATGGTTGCTATAATGAGTCTGAATGGACAGGAAATAAATTTATAATTCAAGACTATCCTTCTAATAAATATTGTCAGAGAATTAGTTTGCAAAAAGCACCTGGATTTAAGATAGGTGCTTGGATTGAGAGAAACGGAGAAACTGGAAATTTGAAAATGTCTCTTTATACTTTAGATAGAGAGATGATAACAGGTGCTAATTGCATTCTTCCTTCGGATGAAGAAGAAGAGATTTACTGTGAAATAGATTATTTTTTGGAAGAACCAAAAGAAGTTTATGTTTGTATTTATTCTGATAATGGAGATGGAAAAGCTAAAATAAAAGGATATTCAAAAGGAAATGGATGTGGTTTTTATGGGAATAATGAAGAAGAATTTTCTTATAAAATCTTTGCTGAACCAATAAAATTTGGAGATGTTGGAACTTTGCATATAACAAATTCTTTGAAAGATATCACAATTGCAGAAGAAATTAATGATTATATTAATCTGACATATGGAGGCAAGAATTGCACTTCAGATTGTGTTGTACCTATTGGAATAAATTCTAAAAAAGGACAGAATATAATCTTAAAAGATTTATCAGCTTCTTATGATATTTCAGGAGGAAGTTTAGTGGAGAGCTTCTTTTATGATTTAGAAGAAAAGCTTCCGAGAATTAATTCAGAATTTCAAAAATTATATTTAGATTCAGGAAATTTTTCTGTTCCTTCTAATTATGGATTTTTTAATTTTACTTTGTGGCTGAATAATAAAATGATTTTATCAGAGAATTTAAGTGTTGAAAAAATTCCTACAATTAGAGGAATAATTCCAACTTCTACAGCACATTCAATTTCAACAAAATTTAAGATATTGCTTAGTTCTTATTCTAATATAACTCAGTATAGATGGGAATTTGGAGATAATAAAAGCGAAACTACTTTAACAAATGAAGTAACTCATGTTTATAATTCTTCAGGAATTTATGATTTAAGAGTAACTATAACAGATTTTCAAGGAATTAATTTTTCTGAATCTTTTGAAATAAAAGTAGGTTCTCTTAAAGGAATAATCGAAGAAAAAATAGACAAATCTCAAAAAAATCTTGAAAAAATAAAATCTCAGATTAATGAATTCACTACTTTTCAACAAACAAAAATAAACTCTGTTTTAGACATTTCAGATTTAGAGTTAAAATTAACAGAAATTCAAAGAGAATATTCTTCTTCAAATACAGAAAAGGAATTTGAAAAAATATTCAATGATTTATTAGAACTTCAAATTCCGAATTCAGTTCATATAAGTAAAAAAACAATTTCTTTTCCTTTTTATCCTTCTTCTGAAAAAATAAATTTAGATATTTTAGCTGAAATTGAAGGAGGAGATTATGATATTTCTAATGAAAAACAATATGTAGATGCGATTCTTCTGTGGAATCAGGAAAATATTCAGACAACTTTTGATTTTAATGAAATTTCTGCGAGTTATGACAATTATGAAGATGCTCTATTAAAAATATTTAAATTAAATTTAGAAAAGTCTGATGATATAGATAGTGTTCCTTATCTAATTATTCAAGATATGGAAAATCTTGAATTTGATAAAAATTATTTAGAAGAAAGAAGTCTAGGATATGTTTATATAAATTTAGAAGGAATTGGAGATGTCATAATCTTTTCAACAACAGCAGATATAGAATTTAATGAATTGCCTGCTTTTATTTCTCCAGGCATAGAAAGATTAAGATTAATTGAGAGACCAGGTAGATTTGAAAAAAAGGATAGATGGCTTTTATTTATTGTAATTTTAATATTTCTTCTTATTTTAGTATCTATAATCTATATAATTCTACAGGAATGGTATAAAAGGAGATATGAAACTTATTTATTCAAAGACAGAAACAATCTTTATAACATTCTTTCTTATATCAAGACTTCTAAAAATAGAGGAATGGAAGATAGCGAAATTAAAGCTAATTTAAAGAAAGCAGGATGGAGCTCAGAACAGATTAATTATGCAATGAAAAAATATGCTGGAAAGAGAGTGGGAATGTTCTTTGAAATACCTATAGACAAGATTCTAAATAGATTCAAAAAGAAGAAAAAAATAGAAATATCTAACAAAAGATTTATTCCTCCAAAATCAATTAATCAAATTCCTCCAAAATCAATTAATAAAAGATTTATTGCAAAAAAGCCTGAAAAAAGATTTATTCAAAATAATATGCAAAAGAAATTTAAAGAATCTCCAGATAAATTCAAAAAATTTAAAAGAAAATTCTAATCAAAAATAATTTTATTTTAGTTGCTCCAGATACTAAATACAATACAGGAGAATATATTCAATGGGTTGGAGCACAACAAAAGACTAATGATAATGTTGATGAGCAGCTTGTTTTAGATATTCTTGAAGAATTAAAAAAAGAATATAATATTGATAAATCGAAAGTTTATGCTACAGGATTTTCAAATGGTGCTTATTTTACGAATTTATTAAGAATAAAGCATTCATATATTTTTGCTGCAATTGCTCCACATTCTGGAGGAATTCCTCTGAAGAAAATGCGAAAATAGAGGATACTTCAAGAATCTTTCCAATAAAGTTTTTTGAAGAAGCAAATGACGCTTCAGATATAAAAGCTGATGTTGAGATATTAACTTTTCTTTCTGGAAAATTTCTTTAAAACTTTTTGATTAATTATTTAATTTATCTTATTTTATTTTTGGTAAAACACATATCTTTTTACAAAAATCTTATTTATTTATGATTAATATGTAATATATAATTACCAAAAACCCTTCATCAACGAAATTTTTTAACTAATATAAAATAATTAAATAATTAACAGTTAAAATTATAGAGCAATTGTTTTTTAAAAGAAATCTATTAAAACTCCTATTTTCTTAATATATAAATAAAAATTTAGAAAAATTTAATAACCCTCAATTGTAGTTTTAATATATGGCAATAAAAATTTTGAAAAATTTCTTTAAAAGAATCTTTTCCAGTATATTCAAAAATAAAAAAGAGATAAAATTAGGATTTTATGGCCCTCCGAATGCTGGAAAAACTTCTTTAGCAAATAGAATATGCAAAGATTTTACTGGAGAAGGAATAGGAAATGTAAGCAAGGTTCCTCATGAAACTCGGAACATACAATTTAAAGAAAAGGTTCAGATAGAATACAAAGGAAAAAACATGACTTTTAAAATGATAGATACTCCTGGAATTGCTACGAAAATAGATTATGAAGACTTTTTAAAATATAAATTAAAAAAGAAAGATGCTAAAAAAAGAGCAAAAGAAGCAACACAGGGAGTTGTTGAAAGTATAAAGTGGCTCGACGATATGGATGTTGTTGTTGTTGTTTTAGATGCAATGGAAAATCCTTACAATCAGGTGAACATTACTATCATAGGAAATTTAGTTGCAAGAAAAATTCCTGTTTTAATTGTCGCAAATAAAATTGATTTAAAAAAAGCAGATGTGAAAAAAATTGAAGCAGCATTTCCAGAATATGAAGTTGTTGGAATAAGCGCAAAATATGGAAAAAACTTAGAAGAGTTTTATGAATCAATATTTAAACTTTCAAAAAAGACTTAGTAAGAATTAAAAACAGAAAAAACTTTACATAAAAAGAGGGAAATAATCTTTTTTAAAAAGATTAGATAAAATCAAAATCTAAAATGGGAAAAAAGAAAAAAAAGAGTTTAGGAAAAATAAAAGGACTTTCTATTCAATTTCTTCCTTATTCTGAAATTAGGAATTTAGATAGTAGTGAAAGAATAAGGAAAATATTAAATCTAGTTTTAGGAAATAATATTTTGATACTTCAGGGAAAACTACTTCCAGAAGAGGAAACAAGATTGATTGGAGATACAATGGTGATGGCTGGTTATGTAAAAAATTTTAGAGGAATAGAACTGGCTGTAATTTCTGGAAATGGAAAAGAAGGACTTTTTGGAAAAATCAAAAAGAATCTTGCAAATGCTCTTTCTGGAGGAGATTTGGGAGCAATTACAATAATAGGACCTGCGACAGTTGTAAAAGAGATTAAAAGAAATCCTAAAAAGATTGAATTAATGCTAAACAGATAAATATTAGTTCTTAGTTATAAAACTTAAATAATCTAACTTTTAATCAATAAATTTATTAACTTTTAAATCTTTATTTGGATATGATTCTGAAAAGATGTGAATATTGTAATAAAGAGTTTAAAGCAAAATTAAGGACTAGGAGATTTTGTTCTGCAATATGTCAAAGAAAACATTATAACAGAAGGCCAAATATAAGAGAAAAATACAGATTAAGAATGAAAGAATATAGAAAAAATAATCCTGAATGGAAAGAAAAACACAGAGTTCTTGCTATTACAAAATATAGAAAACAAAGAAAAAAATATTGGGAAGATTATGGAAAAAGACCTGAAGTTAGAAGAAGGATAAATAAGAGAGATAGAGAAAGAAGAAAAATAGATAAAAGATATGCCATAGCAGATAGATTGCGACGTTCATTAAATCATGCAATGAAAAAATATTCTGAAACAGGAAAGATAATGAGCTCAAAAAAATATGGAATTAATTGGATTGAGATAATTGAAAATTTAAAGCCATTTCCAGAGAAAATAGAAAATTTTGAAATAGATCATATAATTCCTTTAAAGAACTTTAATCTTACAAGAAAAGAGGAAGTTGCAAAAGCATTTGATTCTTCAAATTTGCAGTGGTTAACAAAAGAAGAAAATAGAAGAAAAAGTGCAAAAGTATTAAAAGAAATAAATCTTTTAAAAAATGGAGAGAGAGTATAATGGGAAGTCATCAATGTGTTCATTGTAAGAGAATTATTCCTGCTGGAAGCAAAGAGTTGTTAGAAGGATGTAAAAATTGCGGAAGCCATTTTTTCTTTTATATTAAAGATGAGCAATTAGAAAGAATAAAAGAGAATCCAATAGAAATTCCAAAAGAAGAAAGAAAAAATGTTGAGAGAGATATAAGGGAAATGGCTGGAATTATTGATGAAGAGATTCCAGTAATACTTGATTTAGAATCAATAAGAGTAACGAGTCCAGGAAAATTTGAAATAGACATAATAAATCTTTTTAATAAAAAAAGGCCTTTAATTTACAAACTCGAAGAAGGAAAATACATAATTGACTTGGCTTCTACATTAAAAAGAGATATAAAGGATTTAAAAGAAATTAAAAAATTCGAATAAAATTGAAGAAGATTTTAAATCTTAATAGGAATGTTGATAAAATAAAACATAATAAGAAATCAAATTGATGACAAAATCTCTTAATTAATCTGTAAAATAAACGAATAATTTATAAAATATATAATGAATTAATGAGAGAGAATTCTATAGTTTATTTATTTTTAGAAGAATTTATAATTTTTAATTAATTAGATTTATAAGTATTCTTGTTTTTCATTAATCATGACTGCTAAAATAGATTTAATTTTAAAAGAAGCTTTAGAAAGAATAAAACCAAAAAAAGATGAATTAGAGGAAATTGATAAAAATCTTAAACACTTTATCAAAGAAATTAAAAAGAGAATTAGAGAACTGAACATAAAAGCAGAAATTTTTATTGGAGGAAGTTATGCTAAAAAAACATTAATTAAAAAAAGAAAGTATGATATTGATATTTTTTTAAGATTCAATAAAAAAGAAAAAAATATTTCTGAATTAACAGAAAAGATAATTCAGGACACTAATTTTATAAAAGTGCATGGTTCTAGGGATTATTTTAGAATATATCTTAATAAATTTTTATTTTTTGAATTGATTCCAGTAAAAAAAATAAGAAATTCAAAGGAAGCTGAGAATATAACTGATTTATCATATTCTCATGTGAAATATCTAAACAAAAAAATAAAATTCGAAAAAATTCTTAATGAAATATTGCTTGCAAAAGCTTTTTGCTATGCTAAAGATTGTTATGGAGCTGAATCATATATAAAAGGATTTTCAGGATATAGTCTGGAATTATTAATCTGTCATTATGGAGGTTTCCTAAACTTTTTAAAAGCTATGACAAATATAGAGGATAAGGAAATTATAGATATAGAAAAATTTTATAAGAATAAGCAGGAAGTTCTAAGAAATTTGAATAGCTCTAAACTTAATTCTCCTATAATACTTATTGATCCAACTTACAAACAAAGAAACACTCTGGCAGCTCTGTCTGCAGAAACATTTGAAAAATTTAAAAAAGATTGCAGAAAATTTTTGAAAAAATCCTCAATTCAGGAATTTGAAAAAGAAAAAATAGATTTAGATAATTTAAAAAAATCTGCAAAAAAAAATAATTCTGAATTTATTCTTTTAGAGGTTCTTACTGATAAACAAGAAGGAGATATTGCTGGAAGCAAATTATTAAAATTTTATAAATCTTTGAATAAAGAAATTCTAAAATATTTTGAAATAAAAAATAAAAAATTTATTTACAATGAAAAAAAAGATGCAGAATATATCTTTGTTGTTAAAAAAAGAGATAAAATCATTTCTGAAGGCCCTTACTTATCGGATAAAGAGAATCTGATGTTATTTAAAAAAAAGCACAAAAAGATATTTATCAGAAAAAATAAAGTTTATTCTGAAGAAAAAATTGATTTGAATATTAGAAAATTTATTAAAAAGTGGAAAGAAGATAATAGAAAAAAAATTAAAGATATGAGCATAATTCATATAAGAATTGTTGATTATTTCAATTAAAAAATTTTATTCTATTTATTCAGGAGGTGAATTAGAAAGTTTTTTTTCATCTTCCATTTTTGGATGCTTTTTCAAAAAGTTCTATGAAAGACTGAACAAAAAAATCAGAATTAAGCCAAATTGCAACAGTTTCTTCATCTAATGATTTTGACAAATAAAATAAAATCTCTTTTTTATCAATTATAAAAAATTTTGATTCTATATCTACTTTTTTAATATTCATTTTAAAATCTTCGCTTATCTGCTTAATTGAATCTGGATTTCCTGATAATACCAATTTTATTTTAATACTCTTTTTTTTAAGCATATCAAAAGTTTGAGAAAATAATTTCTTTTTTTCTCTGATTTCCAGAGCATTTGTGCAGATTATAACTTCTTTTTTTGCATTATTGATTATTTCTTTTAAATAATTTGTAATATTTGACCTACCTCTTAATGCTGTAGAAACACTTTCTCTTTTAATTGGAAATTCTCCTTTTTTATAAAGCTCTTCTAATTTTTCAAATTCTTCAGTCTCTTTTATGTTAGAAATATTAATCATTCTTTCCTCTGCTTCTTTTCTTATGTCTTTTTTTAATTTTTCAATCATTAATTTGGGTTTAACTCCGAGATATTTGATGGGTTTTTCAAGTCTTATAATCGCAAAACCTTTTTTTTCTAAACTTTCCAAAACATCATAAGTTCTGCTTCTCGGAACACCAGAAATATTTGCAATTTCTCCTGCTGAAGCGACACCTTTTCCAAGCAAAGCTAACCAAACTTTAGTTTCATAGATATTCAAACCAAAATAATCTTTAATTCTGTTTATTAGTTCTTGTTGTACTATCATTCTAAAAATCTCTGATTTTAGATTTATCTTCTAATTTTAAATCCTTTATAAATTTTACTATCTGTTACTTTTAAGGAGTAAGAACAAGAAGTAAGATTTATAAATAGAAAAAAACTTTTTTGATTATGGGATTTGAAGAGAAATTAAATAACAATAAAAAAAATGAATTTTCAGAATATATTGGAAAAGTTTGCAGATTCACTCTGAATTCTGGAAAAGAATATTCTGGAGTTCCTTATTATACTGAAGAAGATATACTTAAAATAAGACCTCTAAAAACTCAGTTAATTCTAGGAGCAGAGATAATGATTAAAACTACTCAAATTTCTAGAGTTTATTCAGAATCTTTAATAGTTACTGCAAAAAAATAATTCCTAAAAAATAATCCAACTAGCAATCATTCCAGCAAAAATTCCTGCTGTTATAAAAGGCATTGCAGGATAAAACTTTTTCTTTTTTGCAAAGAAGAATAAATAAGCTAATCCTAATGTCGCTCCTATACTTATAAGAAAAGCAGAATAAACTCCAATAGTCTTTAACATAACTCCTGCAGCAATTATTGGAAAGACTATATCTCCTCCTCCTAAAATAGCAACATTAATTTTGAATTTTTGAGATTTAAATTTCGTTTTTGAAATTTTCTTTTTTTCATATCTTTCTTTCCACTTTTTAATTTCCTCTTTTGTTTTTCTGTTAGCATAAGGAATAAAGAAACCTGAAAATATATTTAGTTTGTCTATCTGATACTTAGCCATTTTTTGCATAACTCCAGAATGCCAAACAGCCCAGATATCATAAATAGATATTAGAATAAGAAGAATAATTATTGTGAGAAGATTTAGAATTGGAACAAAGACTGCTGCAATTCCAGGATAAATTAAAAGCTCTGTCAGATTATGAACTAAAAATTCTTTTTTATAAATTTTAATATAGGCTAAGGGAATAGCTAAAATTAGGGCAATAAGAGACGCTTTGTATTCTAATGGAAGAATCGATGTAAGAGAAATTCCTAATGCAATAATCACAACTGCGAAAAACCATAGTTTTAAAATAAATTTAATTTCAAATTTAGTAAATAAAAATAAAAGAATCATAGCCATAATAAAAGCTATTATAAGAAAATAAAGATACTGTGTGCATTTAAAAAAATCTGGAAAGGAATTTATTTCACATTTAATATCAGCTTCTTCAGGTGTTTGCATTCCATAAGGAAGATTGGGAGCAGAAATATCCTGAATTTCTCCGTCAATAATCTTTGTTTCTGAATAATAATCCACTACATAAATTCCAATAAATTGTGTTAGAATAAACATTACTAAAAGCAAAATCGTTATTTTCAAACTATGTTTCATTTTTCCTTTTTTAATTTTTTATTTTTTTCCTGAAGTATTTTTTTTGCTTTTTCTAACTCTTGTTTTCTTTTTTTAGATAATCCTTTTCCAGAACGATTAATAAAATATTGCACCATTTTTATAGCTGAACCAATTCCTTTTGGACTGACATTTTTTCTTGCCATGACTCTCGCAATAGTCTCAGCATCTTTAGTAAATATTTTTTCAGGAGGAAAAGTAGATACTGTTTTTATATTCTGAACCCATCTTTTTTTCTTTTCCATTAAACACAAAAGAGAAATATGTTTTTAAAGTTGATGAATTTAATATTCATTAGTTTAGTAATTTAGTAATCAGAAGTAGAAAAATTATATATCAATAAACTCTTAATATACTGCAAATTATAATTTCTTTAGGCAATTTTTTATTAGAATAAGAAATTACTTCAATCTTAATGTTTCCAGATTTCTAGGAACATTTGTCTCAACTCGATTGAGTTTGTAAAGTGCTGATGCTAAGTCAAGACATTTTGAAACTTCTCCATGATTGATTATTATTCTTTTTGCTTTTGGTTTCATATTGTTGAAGAAAGAGAGTATTTCATTTCTTCCTGCATGTGCTGTTAAGCCCTCTATGGTTTGAACTTCTAAATTTATATCTACAATTTCATCTCCTCCATTCACATTCATCTTTGTTTGTTTTAATCCTTCCTGAACCTGTCTTCCTAAACTTCCTATACCTTGATAACAGACAAATATGATAGCATTGTTTTTATTGCCTGCGAATTCTCTTAAATATTCAACTGAAGCACCTCCTACGAGCATACCTGAAGTTGCCAGAACAACACAAGGTCCTCCTTCTATAACTTCTTTTCTTTCCTGAGGAGAACCGACTCTTGAAAAATATTTTGATACAAAAGGATTTTGATCCTGAAAAATCTGGTTTCTAATTTTTCCACTTAGAAAATCAGGATAAGCTGTATGAATAGCATTTATATCCCAAATCATTCCATCAATATAAATTGGAATTTCTTTTAATTTTCCTTCTTTAATAGCATTTTCCAGTATTAACATAGATTCCTGCGCTCTTCCTAAACCTAGTTCAGGAATTAAAACTTTTCCATTTCTTTTTATAGTTTTATTTACAACTTCTATAAGCTTCTCTTCTGCTTCTCTTCTTGGAGGCAGTATATCTTTTTTTGAACCATAGGTTGCTTCTGTTATAACTGTTTCTACTCTTGGAAAATTTGCTATTGCAGGGTCTAATAATCTTGAATGTCCGTATTTGTAATCTCCTGTATAAACTAAATTATGAGAACCATTGCCTATGTTTAGATGAGATATAGCACTTCCTAAAGCATGTCCAGAATTATAAAATGTTAATCTTACATCAGGAGTTATATCTGTAACTTCGTTGTATCCAACACAAATAGTATGCTTTACCATCTCTTTGATATCTTTAGATTCAAATAATGGTTGTGTTGCTTGTTTGTAAGCTACACCTATGAAGTCCAAGGATATTAACGATGCAATATCACGAGTAGGCATAGTCATATATACAGGTCCTTTATATCCCATTTTATATAAATAAGGCAGTAAGCCTACATGATCCAAATGTGCGTGACTTATAACAACAGCGTCTAACTGAGTTATATTAAATTCAGGAATATTAAAAATTGGAAACTTTTCTTCTCCTGATGATGCTACATCAATTCCGCAGTCCAATAAAACTTTTGAGTTCGGAGTTTGTAATAAAATTCCACTTCTTCCTACCTGTCTTGCTCCTCCAAGAAAAGTAACTCTTATCCATTCATTTGTTTTTTCAGGATTCCACTCTTCATAAATTTTTTTTCCAACATCATTTAAAAATTTTCTTCTATAATTGCTGTTAGCATACAAAACTTCTCTTATGTTCTCTGTTATTTTGCTTTTTATCGCAGGACTTCTCTGAATTTGCGGAGTCCATAAAGTTTTTCTTTTTATTTCTTCTAGTATACTTCCTTGTTTTCCTATAACTAGTCCTGGTTTTTTCGCTTCTATAACAACTATACTTCTATGAAAATCAAAATGAATATCTGTAACTTCTGCTTCTTCTGGAACTATTTTTTTTATTTCTTCTTTTGTTTTATCCTCTTCAAGAAGAATTTTTGGATCTGCTCTTAATTCAATTCTTTTTTTTATTTCATTTACAATCTCTTTTATCCTGCTTTCTCCATCTTTAAAGAATTCTTCGTTATTTGTGTATAAAACTATATTAGCTCCTTCAAAACCTGCTTCAGTTATTTTTTCTCCGAGTTTATCAATTATTGTTTTTAGAATTTCCATTTTTGTTTAGATTTTGTATCGCACTTTGTGCTTGATTTATTAAATAATTAAAAATATTTTTTATTTGAAATCTTTTATTTAATTAAGATTAATTATTTGTCTTTTTCTTTTTCATCTTTATATTCTGGTAAAATTTCTTGTGTTACTGCTTTAGCTATTCCATTTTTTGTTATTGTAAAAATATCAATTCCATAACCACTTCCAATATCTCTTTGAGTTGAAGATTTTAATGCTTCTTTTGCTAATTCAACTCCTTCTTTAACAGTAATATCTTTTTTATATTGTCTTTCAAGAAGTCCAAGAACATAAGGCATTCCAGAGCCAAAGTTTGCATCATATTCTTCTATTTTTTGAATACTTCCTGCAGGATCTATAGTGTATAATTCAAAAGAACTGTCTTCATTAATACCTGCAATTAAAGCACCCATCTGGTCAGGAATCATTGAAGGTTGCCTTATAGTATAGTAAACTATCGTAGCTAAAAGACTTGCTGCTTGTTTTACTGTAGGACGTGATTTTGAACGAAGTTCTTTTAATCTTAATTCTGCTGGAAGAATCTTTTTAATTCTGTCTGAAGCTGCAGCTAAACCACAACCAGAGAAAACAATATAATCATTTAATTGAATTACTTTCTCTTTATCTTTACCATGAATTACTGTTCCTGCTGTAACCTGCCTGTCAGCAGCCATAACAATTCCATCTCTGCAAACTATTCCAAGAATAGTTGTTCCTGTCTTTAATATTGAATTCTTTAATTCTTCATCCATTTTTAGTAAGAATACTTCATATTTTTTTAGAAGTTATAATATTTTTATTAAAAAGTATTATTTAAAGCTTTCGGATTAGGAAAATTAAATCTCAGCTTTGCTAATACCTCCCTCTTTTTTTAATTTAAAAACATTTTCCACAAAACCTTCTATTTTTTGTTCATGGCTTACAATGATAAGTTGCTTTATATTTAATTCTTGTAAAACATCTCTCATTTTATCTAACTGTTGCTCAGAAAATCCATCTGTAGGTTCGTCTAAAATAACTAAATCCCTTGTTTTTATTTTGCTTAATAGCGAATTAATAACCTGATTTAATGCTAAACGATATGCTAAAGCAATCGCAGTTCTTTCTCCTCCTGAAAGATAAGCATAATCAATCTCATAATCTTGTTGCTCAATTATGGGTGTAAAATTATCATTAAGATGAATATTAAAGTTGTCTGAAACCAGCATATCAAACCATTCTTCAAAAAGTTTAGAAAAATCTGTTTTAAGTTTTATCATCACATTTCTTTCAACATATGAAATAACCAGCATAAAATTTTTAGATAGCCAATTTTCAAGTTCTGAGATATAATTAAGATGTTTTTTTATTTCTTCTGTTTCTTTTATTTTTTTCTTTAACTCTTCAATATGAATAGAAAAAACTTCTATTTCTTTTTTTAATTCTGCAACTTTTATCTCATAATTTTTTTCTTCTTTCAGAGCATAATCAAGTTCCTTTTGTTTTTTTCTTGAAATTTCATCAAATTCAATTAATTTTTCCATAGAGCTTTTTAAAATTTGATTATGTTCTTCTAAAAGGTTAATATCTCTTTCAATAGAGACATTTAATTTTTTAAGTTCTTCTAATCTATTCTGTTTTTCCTGAATAGTTTGAAGTTTAATCTTCAAGATATTTAATTCCTGAAATTTTTTTTCATTTAACGAAATACTCTCTTCTATTCTTCTCAATTTTTCAGAGATTTTTTCTCTTTCTTCTTCAAGCACTTCAAGATTTCTTTTATTTTCTGCTGTTTTTGAATGGAGGCTGTTAAGAACATTAGCCCTATAGACAGCATCTACTTCCTGCAGACATGTTGGACAGATTTCCAAATTAGAAATTTTCTGCTCTAATTTTACATTCTCTTCATTCTTATAATTAATAGAATTAATTTGAGAATTTATATCTAAATTTTTTTTATATAAATTTTCTTTTTCTTTTTTATTATCAGAAATTTCTTCTTCAATTCTTTGAATTTTAGATTCCTCAAAAGACAGTTTGTTAAGTTCTTCTATTTGTTCTTCTATATTTTTTATTAATCTTTCATTCTCATTTATAGATTCTGTTTTATTTGAAATTATAAATCTTGTTTTTTCAATTTCCTGCTGTATTCTATTTTTCTCTTCTATCTTCTTTAGAATTTCTTTTTGTTCTTCTTGAATTTTTCTTCTATTTTCTTTTTTTAAAAAAAGTTCTTTCTCTATTGAAATTAAATTATAATTTTTTGTTTCAATTTCATTTTCTTTTTCAATTAATTCTAATTTATTCCTTTCCAAATTGGAAATTTTTCCTTCTTTATTTCTTTTTTCTTCTCTTATTCTTGATAAAAGCAGAGAGACATTTTCAAGAATTTTCTTGTATTTATCTATTCCAAAAACATGCCTTAAAGTATTAGTCCTTGTATCAGGATCTTCAAGAATTATTTGTTTCATTTCTTCTTGTGGAGTGTAAACTGTGAATTTGTAAAGAATATTTTGTTTTTTTGAGAATTCTTTTGGATAATTTAATAATTCTAAAACTCTATCTTTTAATTCTGTAACAGAAAGCTCTTTTTTTTCATTATCTACTTCAATTATACAATTGCTTTGAGAGATTGTTTTTCCTCTTTTTAAACTTCTCTCAATTGAAATATTTTTTTCATCTATTTCAAATTCTATGCTTACTTTTCCTTCATTTTCTCCATTTCTCAACAAAGAAGAGCCTCTCTGTCCTGGTTGTAATCCAAACAACGCAAATTCAATTCCTAAAAGAATAGAAGTTTTTCCTGAGCCTATGTCTCCTGACAATAATGTAGAACCTTTTGAAAATTCAATTTCCTGACTTTTATAACTTCTTATATTCTTTAATTTTATTTTTTTTATGAACATTCTAAATTAATTTTTTATGATTCTTAAAGAGCTTTGTGCAAAATTTCTTCTTTCTGAATTTTTTCTTTTCTTAACAGATATGTCTTCAATATTCCTAAAATTCCAGAATTTTTTTAGATTCTTCTAAAACTCTGTTTGAAAAGGTTTCTGTTGTTTCTCCTTCTTGTTTTTCAATTGAAAGAGAACTTATCAATTGCGGAATAAAATTATTAAATTTTGATGGATTCTGCTCTGAATAAACTCTTATTGTATCTCCTTCAATATTCTCCTCATTTTCAATCTCAACTTCAAATTCAGGCTCTTTAGTTTTTAATTCATGAGTATTTCTTAGAACAAAATAAGCTCCCTTTTTTTTAGCAAATTCTTCTATTTCAGAAAATTTTATATCTGAATTTTTACTGTCTTTTAATTCTCCTTTTATTCTTAGAAGAATTATTTTATCTTTTAATTCTCTTTTATTTAATTCTGAGATTATTTTTTCTGTTGCAGTCAAAGCGCTATTTATTTCAAATTTTAAAGATTCTATTTCCTTTAATTTTAATTCAATTTTCTGTAGAGGATTGTTTAATTCTGTGTCTACTATATAAAAACCTCCTTTTTCTAAGTCTTCTAATTCTTGAAAATTATTTGGAAATATCGGTCCTGGATAAATAAAGTTTTGATATTGAAAATCTATATGTAAATGTCCTAATGCATAATAATCTGCTTTTGGAAGAACTTCTGTTTCAATAGAATCTATAGGAAGACTTCCTTTTGCTTTGTCAATTGTAGTATGCAACATTAAAATTTTAAACATTCCTGGAGAATCGTTTAATTTTATTCTTCTTAAATCAGCAATTTCAAGTCCAGATCTTCTTCCAGGATAACCATAAATAGCAACTCCTTTGTAAATTGTTGGATTTAAAAATATAATCTCTCCATTTTCTTCTAAGTCTGTTACATTTTTGCAAAAACCTGCCTTTTCTAAAACATCAAGAAAAGTCTTTCCTGAAACAGAATAATCATGACTTCCTGCTATGATGAAACAAGGAATATTTGCTTCTTTTATTCTTTTAAATTCTGAGAAAGTTTTTTTGAGAATTTCTATCTGAGGATAAGCAGAATCAAATAAATCACCTACTATTAAAATAAAATCAAGTTTGGATTTTATACAAATATCCACAGCTTTCTTAAAAGATTCAAAATTTAAATCCTGCAATGGCTTCTGCTTCCATCCTCCGAGATGAACATCAGAAATATGAGCAAATCTTACCATATTTTTGGAAAAGTAGAAGAGTATATAAAATTGATTGTTCTTTTTTATAATCTTTTTAGTGGAATATCTTTTTAATTTTTAAAAAAAACTATCAAAGAATTTTATTAAGCTGTCTTTAAAAAATATAATTGATATGATACTTAATAATAAAATAGATAACAAAATAATCAGCATCATTATTCCTATTCTTCCTCCTGGAATTGCAGGTTTTTTTTCATATTTTGAAACTTTTTGATTATAAATTTTTTTTGGAAGAATTTTCTTAGAAATAGAATCAATCTTTCTTAGATAAGAGTCTTCTCTCATTTGAAGAGATCTTGCAGCCCACTCAATATCTGCTTTTGCATAACCAGCATTATAAAAAGTCATCATTGCTTGTCTTAGAGATTCTCCTCTTGCTAAAGCTGACCTTAATCCTCCAACAATATCTTCATTTGTCATTTTCCTCTTTTATTAAAATAAGAAGTTTATACTTAAAAAATGTTTTGTGTGGAGTTTTTTAAGATAATAAAAAATTATCAATTAAAATTTATAATTTTAATTTCTGTCCATTCTGCATTACATGACATGCTTTTCCTACACTATATCCCATTTCTCTTGCTAACTCCACTATAGGAATAAGTTGATGAGTTGAACCATGAGCAGGAATTATATTTTCTGGATTTAAAATATCTAATAAATCTCTTAAATCTTCTCTTCCTCCATGTCCAGAAACATGAACGTCTGTTTGAATTCTTACACCTATCTTTTTCAATCTTTTATCCATTCTTTCACGAGCACTTATGTTTATTGGAGTTGGAATTACTTTTGAAGAAAAAATTAGATTATCTCCTTTTCTAAATTTAAAAGGTGTATCTCCTTGGACAATTCTGTCCAACATAGAGTCTGGCTCTGCCTGATGTCCTGTGCAAACTACAAGATATTTTCCTCTATCTTTTTCAACTTCTTTTAATATGGAATTAACCTGATTTCTATAACTGATTAATTTTATTTTATTTTTAAAAGGACATTTATTAACTTTTATAGCAGCATTTACATACTTATTCAAACTTCTTCCAATAAAGAGTATATTTCTGTTTGTTCTAATTCCAAAATCAACTATGCTTTTTAATCTTGCAATATGAGAAGAAAAAGTTGATACAAAAAGAGCATTCTTTTTTCCTCTTGCATTTGAAAAAGCATCTTCTAAAAGATTTCTCGCAATTCTCTCACTTGGAGTTCTTCTTTCAGTTCCAGAATAAAGAGCATCAACAACCAAAGCTTTTACTCCTTTTTTTCCTAATTCTCTAAGTCTTTTGTAATTTGTTGGTTTTCCTATTACAGGATGATTATCTAATTTGAAATCAAGAGCATAAAAGAAAATTCCTTCTTTAGTATGTAATGCTAAAAAAGCACATTGTAGTGTAGAGTGCGTTGCAGAAATGAATTCTAATTTATAATCCTCATTTTTCCCTTTTATTTTGATAATAGAATCTTCTGGAATTGTCCTTCTTTTATTTTTTAATTTAATTTTTTCATCTTCTAAAATCTTTTCTAAAACAGCTATTGTAAATGGTGTTGCTAAAATTTCTGCTTGAGGATATCTCTGCGCTAAATAAGGAATTCCTCCCACATGGTCTAGATGTGCATGACTTACCATTATTGCCCTTACTTTGTTTTTCCATCCTAATTTGTCTAGAATAAAATCATCTGGAAGAGCTCCTACACTTCGAAGTTTTTTAACTGAATAGGTTTTTTGGTTTTCTTGCTCTTGTAATTCAATCAAAGAGGGAATATGTGTTCCAATATCAAAAATAAAAACATCATCTCCAATTTTTACAGCAGTCATATTTTTTCCTACTTCTTCATATCCTCCAATTGTGCAAATTTCCATTTCTATAAAATTTAAACTCTCTTTATAAACTTAAGTGAAGAATAGTTTAAAAATGTTTTAGAAAATATTTTTGTTATTGAATATATCTAATAATCAGAATAAAATCTACTTTTTAGAAGTATTTTACATTTCTCATTTAATCTTTCTGTTCCATCATCTAATTCGCTTTTCTTAATAACATCTAGACGCATGTTTTCATCATAATTATTACAATGTGAAAATTTCTCTGAGCACCTTTTATATTTTCTGATTAAAACAATCTCCACAAACATAAATTCTAGCATATCTATTAAATCTCTTATATAAACTATAATAATGATTAATTATAAACTGTTTTATTAAAAAATCTTTATTCATATTTTAGTTAAATTTATATTTATAAAAATATTCGTATCTTTAATAATAAAATGAAACCATTAAAGCCATCTATGCGTGAGAAAAAAAGATATTTATTAGTTAAAGGAAAAATAGAAAATATTGAGAAGGCTATTTTAGAGTTTATTGGTGTGCTTGGAATGTCAAAAACAGGATTGAACTGGATTAAAAAAGGTAAGAATAGTGCAATTATTTCTGTAAATAGGAATATGGTTGATTCTATTCGCGCTTCTTTTTGTGTTTTTTCTGAAAAAATAGAAGTTGAAAGAGTGAGTGGAACTTTGAAGGGATTGGAAAGGAATTAGATAGATTCAATTTAAATTATTTTAAAAAGTAATAGATAATTCTATTGAGAAATCTGAGAAAAAATAACTCCAAATCAAGATTTTCGGTTACCAAAAACCTTTTAAAGAGTTACAACTTTGAAATTTTGGAAGAGAAGAAAAAAAAAGTTTACATTTATTATAAACTTCTCTAATATTAGTAAAATGGATACAATAAGATTGAAAACACTAAAAAACCTATGGTTTTTGGTGCCTCGAGAATTAAAAATTCTCAAGATTTTGAGTATTTCCTTTAATAGGAGATTAAATTAAAATGGATATATCAATGGATATGCAGCATCAAGCAATGGGCTATGACAGAACTGCGACAATGTTCTCTCCTGAAGGGCACTTGCTTCAAGTAGAATATGCTGAAAAAACAGTAAGATTAGGAGTATCAAGTATAGGAATGGTTTGTTCTGATGGAGTTTTTATAATTGCTGACAAAAGAATAAAAGATACACTTATAACTGAAAATTCTTCAAATCGAATCTATGAGATTGATTCGCATATTATTTCAAGTATTGCTGGAATTACTTCTGATGGAAGAGTTCTGATTGATAAAGCGCAGTTGTTAGCGCAGCAGCATAGAATAACTTACGATTCAGAAATAGAGCCAGAATCAATAATCAAAACAATTTCAGACATAAAACAGCAATTTACACAGTATGGAGGAGCAAGACCTTTTGGTGTTTCATTAATGTTGGCAGGAGTTTATGAAAAAAAGCCGCAATTATTTACAAGCGATATAACAGGAAATTATTTTTCATATTATGCTAATGCAATAGGAGAAAATGACGAGAAAATAAAAGAAAAATTAAGAGAGAAATATAAAAGAGATTTAACAATAAAACAGGGAATTAAACTTGCATTGGATATTTTTAAAGAAATTAAAGGAAAGGACTTTAATATTGATAATTTTGAATTAGTTTATATTAAAAAAGATGAAGAAAAATTAAAAAGAATTGAGGGAAAAGATATTAAGGAGTTGTAAGATGAAATCAGAAAACATTAGAAGAATTAAAGATTATCTTTCAGAATCAGTTAATTTTATTGCTCCTCGTAGAGTGATTTATGGTTTTGGAGTGATTGCCATAGCATCAGTATCATTAGGAATACTTGGTATTACAAATTCTTATAATTCTTTAAAATTAAAACAAGATAATGAAAGTTTAATTGAGCTTAACTATAAATTATCTGAAATTAATAGAAACTCATTAGAAGAATTAGATAAGTGTATTCAAGGATTAGAAAATCAATTAAAAAAGAATGAAATAAAACTACAATTAAAACTTCCTAAAAAAATAAAAATTTAAAAATGAATCAAACAACAGCACGAATTAAAAAATCAGGAAAGAACTTTGAAATTATTGTAAATTTAGATGAAGCAATGAAATTAAAAAAAGATGAGATTAATGAAATTTCTCCAGAGGGAGATTCAATTTTTACTGATTCTAAAAAAGGATTTAGAGCATCACCTTCTGATTTAGAAGAAGCTTTTGGAACTTTAAATACTAATGAGATAGCAAAAAAAATAATAAAAGAAGGAGAAGTTTTACTGACTCAGGATTACAGAGATGAGGAAAAAGAAAGAAAACAAAAACAAGCAGTTGAATTTTTATCAAAAAATGCTGTGGATCCTAAGAGTGGAACACCTCATTCTTTTGAAAGAATAAAATCAGCATTAGAACAATCTGGATTTATTTTAAAAAACACAGCAATAGAAAATCAAATTAATGAAATGACAGAGGCAATAAGCAAAATTCTTCCAATAAAAATAGAAACTAAAAAAATTAAAATTAATATTCCTGCAATTCATACAGGAAAAGCTTATGGAATTGTCAGTCAATATAAAGAAGAAGAAAAATGGCTTGATGATGGAAGTTTAGATATAGTTGGAAATATTCCTTCAGGAATAATTATGGATTTTTATGATAAATTAAATTCAATAACTCATGGAAGCGCAATTACAGAGGAGATAAAAGAATAAAATGGCAGAAAATAAAAGAAAAATAGTAATACCAGGAGAAATTATCGCAGAGGGAGAAGATTATCTTCCAGGAGAAGGAACTGAAAAAGAAAATGATAAGATTTTTGCAAGAAAATATGGATTAGCTGAAGAAACAAACAATCTTATTAAAGTGATACCTCTTTCTGGAACTTATCAGCCAAGAAGAGGAAACATAATTATAGGGCAAGTTGAAAATATAACTATGCATGGATGGATAATTGATATTAATACAGCAAACAATGCTTTTTTATCTTTAACTGAAGTTCCAAAATATCTCAATAGAGAAGGATTAGCTGATTTTATGGATATAGGTGATATGGTTGTTGCGAAAATTCAGATTATAAATCGCAGAGGAATTGATTTGGGAATAAAAGGAAAAGGGCTTGGAAAAATAGATGAAGGAATAATATTTAAAATAAATCCTAACAAAGTTCCAAGAGTTATTGGAAAAGAAGGAAGCATGATAAATTTAATAAAGGATAAAACAGAATGCAAAATTACAGTGGGACAAAATGGACTAATATGGATTAAAGGAGAAAAAATAGAAGATGAATTAAAAGCAAAAAAAGCAATTATTTTTGTTACTGAAAAATCTTTTATTTCCGGATTAACAGAGGAAGTTGAAGATTGGTTTAAAAAGAATGGAGGAGAAAATGAGTGAAAATTATTTATCAGGTAAAATAATTTATTCAATAATCAGTTCACTTTCATTGTCAAATATTAGAGAGCTAGTAAAAAAGATTCCTTCAAAAGATAATCCATATTCTCCAAAAGAGGTATATAAAGAAAGAATTAATGAAAGATCTAAAATATTTAAAGCAAAAATGAGGAGATAATAAAATGCCTACAAAAGAATTTAAACGTCCAGATGGAAGGAGAAATGATGAAATTCGTCCAATGAAAGCGAAAGTTGGAGTAATACCAAACGCAGATGGAAGTGCTATGTTTTCTTTTGGAGATACAATTGCTATTGCTGCTGTTTATGGGCCTAAAAAAATGCATCCTCAGCATCAGCAGGATCCTGCAGGAGGAACTTTAAGATGTACTTATGAAATGCTGAGCTTTTCTGTTACAGATAGAATACGACCTGGTCCAAGTAGAAGAAGTTCTGAAATAAGCAAAATAACAGAATGGGCTTTAGAGCCAATTGTAAATGTTGAGAAATATCCAAATATGGTTGTTGATGTTCATATAAATATAATACAGGCAAATGCTTCTACAAGATGTGCAGGAATAAATGCAGCTGCTTTGGCTTTGGCTCATGCAGGAATTCCTATGAAAGATATTGTATCGAGTATATCTATAGGTAAGCTTGATAAGCAGTTGGTTGTTGATGTTAATAAATATGAAGAAGATTGGGAAGAGGGAGAAGGAGCAACAGATATTCCTATAACAATGAACAGTAAGGATGAAATAACTCATCTTCAGCTGGATGGAAAAATTACAAAAGAAGAATTAAAAGAAGTTATTAAATTAGCAAAAAAAGCAAGAAAAAAAATATATGAAGTTCAAAAAAAAGCTTTGAAGGAGGTTGGAGAAGAAAATGTTTTATGAAATAATTAAAAAGACTTTTTATTCTGAAATGGAGGATAATTCTGGGAATTAATTAAAATGAGTAATATTCAAATAACTTCAGATGTGACAAAAGAAAGAATTAGAAGATATTTAGAAGAAGGAAAAAGATTTGACGGAAGAAAGCCAGATGAATTTAGAGAAATAGAAATCGAAACAGGAATTTCAAAAAATGCAGAAGGAAGTGCAAGAGTTAAAATAGGAAAAACAGAAGTTTTAGTAGGAGTTAAGATGGATATTGTAGAACCTTATTCTGATTCTTCTGATAAGGGAAATCTTATGGTGACTGCAGAATTACTTCCATTAAGCTCACCAAGATTTGAAAACGGCCCTCCAAAATTTCCTGCTATTGAGTTAGCGAGAGTCACTGATAGAGTTATAAGAGAAAGCAAATTTATTGAACTTGAAAAATTGTGTATAGAAAAAGGAAAAAAGGTTTGGAATATTTTTATAGACATATATCCTATAAACGATGCTGGAAATCTTTTTGATGCTGCAGGAATAGGCGCATTAGTAGCTTTAAAAAATTCCCGAATTCCAGAATATGACAAAAAAGAAGAAAAAGTGTTATATGGTGAGTTATCTGATAAGAAAATTCCTTTGTCTAAAGAACTACCAATTTCTTTGACTATTCATAAAATAGGAAACAGCCTATTTGTAGACCCTACAGTGGAAGAAGAAGATGTTAGTGAAGTCAGATTAACAACAGGAAGTTACAATGGAGTTATTTCTTCTATTCAAAAAGGAAAAGAAGGAGTTTTAAAATCTGAAGAGTTTGAAAGAGCTTTAGATTTATCTCAGAAAATATGGAAAGATATCTCTAAAAAAATTGAAAAATATCTAAAATAAAATGTTGGAGCAAAGATATTCAGAATCAGAAGAAGGAATATATTTAAGATTTTTAGAAGAAAAATTTGAGAATCTAGGGAAAACTTACAAATCTTCAGAATTTTGGAG
Organism: Candidatus Woesearchaeota archaeon; assembly: GCA_964581415.1. Lineage (GTDB taxonomy): Archaea > Nanobdellota > Nanobdellia > Pacearchaeales > GW2011-AR1 > CAYTGG01. Next base: position 23,401 of record CAZOOJ010000024.1, on the reverse strand, counting down.
GAAATACAGTACAATGGAAAAATCAATTAGTAATCATTTTGAGAAAGTGAGTGAAGAAGGAAAACTTTGCCTTGAGAACATTTCTAAGAAGTTGGAAAAAATGGTTGGAGAATACATATTTAAATGAGGAAATCAGACAATTTTTAAAAATGATGAAAGAAGACTTTACAAGATATGAAAAAGCAAGAATTTTAGGAGCGAGGGCTTTACAAATTTCAATGAATGCTCCTCTATTAATTAAAATTTCTGAGGAAGATTTAGAAAGAATAAATTACGATGCTTTAAAAATTGCAGAAATTGAATTAGAATCAGGAATTCTTCCTATTTCAGTAAAAAAACCTTTTCCAATAAAAAAAGAAGAAGAGTTAAAAAAAGCAAAAGAAGTAAAAGAAGAAAAAGAAGCAAAAGTTAGTGAAGCAAAAAAAGGAGTTATGGAGAGTGAAGAAGAGAGCGAAATCTCAAAAGAAGGAGAAATTATGGCTTTAGCAAATCCAGAAGATGAATCAGAGGAAGAGAGTGAAGAAGAAGGAGAAGAATAAAAATATTGGAAATTAGATTCTTGTTTATTCAATAAATGAAAAAAGAAAAGTTGTAATAATTGAGAGATATAAACATCACGATGAAGTTGATAAAGTTTAAATTTAAAAACCTTTGCTGCTTTTAGAGTTTATGATTATAAAAGAAGTGTTTGCAAAGGAGATTTTTGATTCAAGAAATGAGAAAACAATTTCGATTTCTATAAAGACTAATGTTGGAAATTTTTCTGCTTCTTCTCCTAATGGAAAATCTGTCGGAAAGTTTGCAAAAAAAATTTACAAAAAAAATCTTGAAGGAGATATAAAGACTTTAAAAAAATTTTCAGGTTACTTTTCAAAGGAGTCTATTGAAAACTTTGAAGATTTAAGGAGAATAGAGGATACTGTAGAAGGACATATTGGAGCGAATTCTCTTTTTGCATTGGAAAGTGCAAGTTTAAAAGCAATAGCTAAAGAACAAAAAAAAGAAATCTGGGAGATAATAAATGAAAAAAATAAAGCGACAAAATTTCCAAGACTTGTTGGAAATTGTATAGGAGGTGGAAAACATTCTGAAATTATTAAAAAACCTGATTTTCAAGAATTTTTGCTAATTCCAAATAAAAAAACATTAAAAGAAAATTTTGAAAAAAATAAAAAGATAAAACAAATAATCAAAAGCGATTTAAGAGAAATAGATAAGAATTTTGAAGATAAAAAGAATGATGAAAATGCCTGGCAGACGAGTTTAAATGAGAAAGAGGTTTTAGATATTCTAAAAAAAATAAAAATTCCTCTAGGAACAGATGTTGCTGCTTCTAGTTTTTATAAAAGAAAAAATTATAATTATAAAAATCCTTCATTAAAAAGAAATAAAGAAGATCAGTTAAGTTATCTTTCCAATCTGATTAAAAATTATAATCTTTTTTATATTGAAGACCCCTTTTCTGAGGAAGATTTTGAGAGTTTTGCAGAGCTTTTAAAAAATTTTCAGAATAGATTAATAATTGGAGATGATTTGACAGTCACAGATTCTAAAAGACTTGAAAAAGCAATTAAAATGAAGAGTCTAAATGCGATAATAATAAAGCCTAATCAGTGCGGAAGTTTATTAGAAGTTAAAAATGTCTGTGAAATTGCTAAAAAAAATAATATAAAAACAATTTTTTCTCATAGAAGTGGTGAAACAGAAGAGAACATTTTAGCAGATTTAGCTTTTGGTTTTCAGGCAGATTTCTTTAAATGTGGAATTGATGGAAAAGAGCGAGAAGCAAAATTAAAGAGATTGATTGAGATTGAAAGAAGTTTAAAAAAAATTTAAAATGAAAATCTGGAAGTTTATTGATAATTTTCTCTAAAGGAAAAATTTTATGTAAAATTGTGTTTTTTTAATTTTATAGTTTGCTGTTTATAATTTTGATATGTCTTAAACTTATATCAGATTCTCTTGATAAAACTCAATCAGAGTTTATTTTCATAATAAATTTTTTAGTCAATTACCAGCCTCCTAGGTAACAATATAAATTAGAGCAAACTTTTTTAAACCAATTTCTCTCTAAATTTCTATGGATATTATAAAAGATATTAAAGAAAATGTGAAGAAAGGAGAAGAAGAAATAAAAGAATTTGGAGAAGAAATTGTGGAAGAGTTTGGAGAAGATACTAAAGAAAAAGAAGAAAAGGAAAGTTCAAAGAAAATTTCTGAAAAAGCTGAAAAAGAGTCTATAGAAGGAAAAACAAAAGACGAAATTGAAAAGAAAAAGAAAGAACTTCTTGAAAAAGCTGAAAAACTTAAAGAAAAACTTAAAGAAAAAGAGCCTAAAACAAAAGAACTTAAAGAAAAAGTTAAAGGAAAAAAGAAAACAGAAATGCTCGTTCCTTTAGATGAATATGTTAAATCAGGAATATATTTGGGAACAAGAGCTGTAACACCAAATATGAAACCTTTTGTTTATAGAAGAAGAGCAGACGGCTTGGCAATTTTTAATACAGATATAATTGATGAAAAATTAAAAGAAGGAATTGAATATTTATCAAAATTTAGTCCAGAAGAAGTTATTCTAGTATGTAAAAGAGATGCAGGATGGAAAGCTGTAGAAAAATTTGGAGAACTTACAGGAATAAGAATTTTTACAAAAAAATATCCTGCAGGAATTCTAACAAATACTCTTCTGCCTGACTTTTTTGAAAATGAATTAACAATAATAACAGACCAATGGATTGATAAAAATGCCCTTCAAGATACTTTAAAAGTAAATAAAAAAGTTTTAATGATTTGCGACACAAATAATTTTTCAAAAGGAGCAGATAAGATTATAATTGGAAATAATAAAAGTGAGAAAAGTTTAGAATTGATTTTTTATCTTCTTGCAAAAGGATATATGAAAGCGAGGGGAATGGACCTTTCTAAAATTCCTGATTTAGAGGAATGGAAAAGTGAAAAAGATTGATGATAATTTAGATATAATTTAGGGCTTTGAGAAAATTATATATTTTTTCTAAAATTTTATTTAATAATAATTACTATATTTGAGGGATATAATTCCTAAGAAATTAATTAATAGAGAAATTACTTCTATAATCTATGAAATGATTTATAGTTAATCATTAATAATTGGAATTATCTGTCTTCTTTTAAGGAATTTCCCAAAGCCGAATTTAGGAAAATTTATCAGAAGAGATAATTTTGTAGAATTTTGGTTTTCTGTAAGGAAATATTTTTTCTTTTTTTCTCCATTTATTAAGAACATCCAAATTAATTGTTTTAGTTATTATTGATTTATACTTTCCTAACTCTATTATTTTTTTACCATAGGGATTAAATATTGTTCCATGTCCTGTGAATTTTCTTCCGGGTTTGCAACTGTTAATTACATAAACCTGATTATTTAGTGCTATAGACTGAGATCTCTCTAAACTTATTTTATAAGGAAAAGAAGCAGAAATTTTATTAATAATTACAATTATTTCAGCTCCTTTTAAAGCTAAAACTCTTCCAGATTCTTGAAATGAAGAATCGTAACAAATCAACAAACCAACTTTTCCAAATGGAGTTTTAATCACTTTGAATTTTTTTCCAGGAATAAATTTTTCAGTCCAGTGAATATGTATTTTTTGATATTTCTCAATTTTTTTTGGAGAGATATAGTATGCATAATCATATAATTTTTTTCCTTTTTTATATATGATTCCTATTATTATATTAGTTGAATAAAAAGTTAATATTTCCTGAAGTTTTTTAATAAACTTGGATGAATTCACAGATAGAGTAGATTCTGGAAAAATTATAAGATTAGAATTTTTCTTTTTTTCTATAATTCTCTTAATTTCTGATAGATTCTTTTGTTTAGGAATTTGTGCAATTGTAATCTTTACTTTTCTCATTTTTATTAGGAATTATTTTGTATTTAATTTTTTAATTATTTTAAATTTTAAAAAACAACCAGCTCTTCTCAGGTTTTTTTCCGTATTTTGTTTTTATCAAGACATATTTTCCTTTTAGAATTTTTCCATTAAGCTCAAATTCAATTTTTTCTGGACTTTTTTCAATTAATTCATAAGTTCCCTTATCCCAAATTTCAACTTTTCCTGCTCCATAATTTCCTTTTGGAATCTCTCCTTCAAATTTTGCATAGTTTATAGGATGGTCTTCAACTGAAATTGCGAGTCTTTTTGTTTCTTTTGTTTTAGGAGGAATTTTTGGAATCGCCCATGATTTTAAAACTCCATTAATCTCCAATCTTAAATCATAATGCAAATGAGAAGCATAATGCTTTTGTATTACAAAAATTTTTTTGCCTCTAGAAATTTTTTTTTCTGCTTTTGGTTCTCCTGATTTCTTAAGATTTCTTTTTTTTCTGTATTTTTCAAGTTTCATCTTCTTATTTTCTTTATTATAATTTGTAATTTTCGTTATATATACTTTTTTATTTTTGTGAATCTTTTTGAAAAAGATACTCTAATCTAATAAAGAGTTGATATATTTTAATGATAGAGAAAGTTTATTAGTGAATCTATATTAATGAGTTCTTTAATATTCTTTAAATCTTATTTTTTTATTGATAATTTAAATATTGAGTAATTTTTAAAAGAAATATTTAAAAACTTGTTTAATCTGATATAAATAAATAAAATGAAAAAAAACAACTTATTGATAGGAATTTTATTGGCTGTTATTGCTATATTATTAGTGGTGATTCTTTACTTTTTAGTTATCAAGCCGAGCGTTACTAATTATGCAGTTAGTGCTGGAAATCAAGGATATGCTGCTGCAATAGCACAGATAATGCAGGAAGCTGCAAGCTGCAATGTTGTTCCATTGACTTTTGGAAATCAAACAATTGAGTTGATTGCAGTTGAGTGTCTACAGCAACAATCTCCACAAACTGAACAAACTCAAACAGCATAATAATTTTATAAAATTCTAAAAATGGGAATAGAATCTATATTAGAAATTTTTTAAATTATTTTTAATTTCTGAAATTTTTTCAAATCCATATTTTTTAGGATTTTTAAGTATATAATTAAACTGCTCTAATTTATTGTCTTCTAATTCTATATCTCTTCCATCTAAAATTTTTCCAAAAAAGATACATTTAGAATAAATTTTATTTTTTCTAAAATCTCTAAAATAACTTAAAATTATTTCTCCATTTGTATTTCTTATCTCATAATTATCTGTTCTTCCATCTAAATTTCTGTCTGCTATTCTAGTTACATAATTCTTATTTTTACATTCTAATATCTTTCCTTTTAAAAGAGTATAATCTTCTTTTTTATTTTCTGTAATTTTATTTTTTAGATTAATATATTCTATTTCTTTGTTTCTAACTTCTAAAGTTATTTTGTTATTTTTTGTAACTTCTGAGCAACTTATACCAAATAATATTGTTATTGCAGGTATCGCTATTAATTTTGATAAGCTTTTCATTTCAACTTCTAAAAGATGGAAGAATATTATATATAAATTTCTGTATTAAAAGTTTGATAAAATTTTTAAAAAACTCATTAATAATTGAAAATTTAAAAAATTTTTATGGAAATTTACTAAAGTTTTAAATCCTAAAATTTAATAAATCTTAATAATCTATTCTTTTAATGAAAAGAGGAAGCATTATCTTTGTAATTTTAATTTTTTTCTTTATATTTCTAATAAGCATAAATGCATTGTCTATAGGAGGAAAAGATGATGCTTTTCATAATGGAGCAATAGATGAAGTGAGAATTTATAACCAAAGTCTTTCTTCTGATGAAGTAAAAAGCAATTATGAACTTGGTTATGTTAATTGGGGAGAATGGCAGAAAGGAGGTTTAATTAAAGATATGATTTCAATAAGAACTTCCTCAATAATCAATTTTATTCAATATAAATTTTTATTAGAAACGAATGATACGCAAGTTTCTCCAAGAGTTTTAAATTATAGTGTAGAGTCAATAGGTTCTAATCTTCTTCCAAGCACTCTCCTTGTTAAAATTAATTCTACTTTAGGAAATAATTATACAGATGAGAATTTGCAGTGCTATGTGAACATTACTGATTTGGATGATACTAATGTTTATGCTAATTTTACTTGGTATAATGATACTTCTTCTGTATTTTCAGGACAATATGGCCCTTTTAGCAGAAATACTTTGACATTGATTTCAACTTTGAATTCAGCAAACACCACAAAATATCAAAATTGGACTTGTTCAGTAAAAGCTTATGATGGAACAGATTATGAAGAAGATTGGACTAATTCTTCTTCTTTGAAAATATTAAACAAGCCTCCAGAAGTTTCTTTGAATTTTCCATTAGATGATACTTCAACAACAAACAGAACTCCTAAATTTAACTGGACAGGAACAGATGCAGACGGAGATACTATTACTTATGAACTGAATATCTCCTGTTATCATAATGCTGGAGGCACCTGCTCTAGTGACGATAGGAATTTTAAGGCTCTGACAAAAGATAATAAAACTCTTACAGAATCTCTGAAATATCTGTGGGATAACCAGTATTATTATAACTGGACTGTAAGAGCAAATGATAGTGAAGAATATGGGAATTGGGCACTTCCTGTTAGAAGATTAAAAATCATTTCCTGCATTTCAACTTCTCTTCTTGTCGACTTTATAGATTTTGGAGAAATGATAAATGGAACTAATTCAACAGATAATGATAATCCAGGACCTTTTGAATTACAAAATGACGGAAATTGTCTGGTAAACACAACTATAAATGCAAGCGATTTATGGATAAGCGAACCTAATCCTTCACAATATTATCAATACAAGATAGATAATAAAACTGGAGAAGAAGGAGCTTTTGTTTGGAAATGGAGCAATACTTCCTGGAGCGATCTGCTTTCAATAACTTCATTTGCTATAGCAAAATTAAATTGGAGCGATTCAAGAGACGTAGCTGAAATTGATTTAAAAATAGAAATTCCAAGTCAGGAAGTTGCAGGAAATAAAACTTCAACAGTTTGGTTTGTTTCGAGTTTAGGAGAATAAAATGAAAAAATTTAGAAGAATGACTAAAACAAAAAAAATACTGATTATAGAAGGAGTTTTTGTAATTGGAATTTTAGTTTATATTTTTCTATTTGCATCTCCAAATCAAATTTATCCTTTAGCAGGAATGGTAATAAAAGAACCTAATCTTGATTTTGAAATAAAAAATGCTGAAGAAATATTAATTTCAAAGGACAAGAATTTTACAGAGCAGATAATTCTAAAAAAAGATGAGGAAATTCTTTTAGAGCCTGGAACTTATTTTTGGAAAGCAAGGAACGAATTTAGAGAAAGTGAAATCAGAAATTTTACTATCAGAGAATTAGTCGCTTTGAATCTTAAAGAATATCACAATTCTTATGAGCTTGAAAATGCAGGAAATGTAAATTTGAACATTACAAAAATTGGAGAGAAAAAAATAGCAAATATAATTATAGATATGGGGCAATCAGATTTTTTTGAAAAAGATAATTCCATTTATGAAGGAGAAATGAAATGAAGTGTAAAATATTTAATAAATTTAATAGAAAAGAGGCTAATGAATTTAGTTATATCAAGGAGGAAAGAGGTTTAGAGAGTAATATAGTTAAGAAATTTTCTAATACTAATTTTAAATTATTTTTTATAATGATAATTCCTATATTATTTTTATTGATTATGCCTCTGATTTCTTCATTAGGTATAAGTCCTGGAAGAACAACTCTGAATTTTGAGGATAGTTTAGAAAGAGAGGTTTCAGTTTCAGTGATAAATACAGAAAATAAAAATATGGAAGTTACTTTATATGCTAAAGGAGAATTAAAAGATAAAGTAGAATTAAAAGAAGATAAATTATTTTTTTCAGAAAATGAAAAGGAAAAAACTTTTTCTTATAATCTAAAATTTCCAAAAGATTTTGAACTTACTCCTGGTTTGCATACTGCTGAAATAGTTGCTTTAGAAGTTCCTGAGGGAGCAGGAGAAGAAGGAGCAGTTATTGGAGCAACAGTTGCAGTTATAAGTCAGCTTTATGTTCATGTTCCTTATCCAGGAAAATATATTGATTGTTCTCTTGATATTTTAGAAGAAGAGGAGACTGTCTCATTTTATATACCTATAACAAACAGAGGAAAACAGAATATTAATTCAATTGAATCTTCTATAGAAATTTATTCAGGAACAGAAGTTGTAAAAAAAATTGAAATAGATCCAATTTCTTTAGAATCTGGAAGAAGAGAAGAACTTATAGCAAAATGGCAGGATGCTGAATTCGGAGATTATAATGCAAAATTAACTCTGAATTATGACGGAAATGAGAAAATTATCGAGAAGAACTTTAAAGTTGGAACTTTAAAACTTGAAATTGAAGTGATAACTGTTGATGATTTTACATTAGGAGAAATAGCTAAATTTAACTTTTTAGTTAAAAATAATTGGCCTGAAGAAATAAAAGATGTTTCTGTTCAAATGATAGTTTACGCAGAAGAAGGAAATATCTTAGCAGATTTTAAATCAGTAGATTATGATATTCCAGCAAAAAGCAGGACAAATATAATTGCTTACTGGGATACAAAAAAGATTGAGAAAGGCTTATATGATTCAAAAGTAATTCTGATATATGAAGGAGAAGAATATGAAAGAAATGTTAAGATTAAGGTTAATGAAAACAGCATAGAGGTTTTAGGATTGACAGGATATGTAATTGAAGAAGGAGGAGAGGAATTTAATCTAGTTAATCTATTATTAATTATTGTAGGTTTATTAATTATTGCAAATATTGTTTGGTTTGTTATAGTGAAAAAATTGAAGAAAAAGAAAAAATAATTCTATACTTTTTTGTATTTTCCAAATAAACTTATAAGCATAAAAGATTAAAGTATATTACATAACAAATAAATTTATAAATATAAAAGATTACTTTTTAATAAGAGTGATAATAAAATGAATAAAAAAAAATTGGTGACTGTTTTATTAATCTTGGTTCTTGTCTTTTCTCTATCAAGTATTTTGTTAAATTCAGCTCTTGAAACTAAAATTGATTTATCAGAAACAGAAAACGAAGAGATTCCTAATAAAGGAAAATTGACTTTGGATATTTTGCCTTCTGATGGAGATTCTTCTACTTAAAAATGGAAAAAATAGATATGTTACTAATTGCAGCAATAATTGCAGTTGCAATTTCTGGATTAAGTTTATTTTTTGTAATAGATAGAACAGATTTTACAGGATTCACATCTCAGACTGAGAAAGGTTCTGTTAATATTACTGTTTTAGCAACAGCAGGTTTGGAATTTATAATAGATGATATTAATTGGGGTTCAGGAAGAGTAGATGGTGGAGAGGATTTTGCTTATTTAGATACAAAAGGAAATGTGATTCATGGAAATTGGACTCCTGTAAATCATCCTCTTGTTCTTGAAAATAAAGGAAACTATAATTTAACATTTAATATTACTACAGATACTGCAGCTGATTTTATTGAAGGAACAGACCCTTCTTATAAAATAAAACTTTCAGATAATGAATCTGGTTCTTGTTCTGGAACTAATAGTTTAGAAACATATACTGAAACAACAGGCTCAGCTCAAGAAGCTTGTGATAATTTTGGTTATATAGACACTAGTGATTCTTTAGATATTGATATAAATATAACTATTCCTGATGATTCTCCTACAGGACATAAAACTACATGGATTACAGTATTTGCAGCAACTATTTAAAATAAATTTTACAAATAATTTAATTTTTCTATTAATAAACTGTCTTTGATAAAACTCTATTTTTACTCATAAAATTTTATCTAATAATAATAATAATAATTTCTATAGAATTTAATTTCTTAAAAATAAATTATCAGAAGCAATCTATCAAAGAAATAGCTTAATTTCTATTTATAAATTCAGTGTTAATTAATAACTCAAAAATAAAATAATTTGTTTTCTTTTAGAAGAACTTCCCAAAGCTAATAAACAAAAATATTTTAAATTAGTTAAACTCTTCTCCTTTATGAAAGAAGATTCAATTAAAAAAATAAATAAATATCTGCTGATAGCAATAAGAATTTCTTTGATTATTGCATTATTCATAGAGGTTTATGAAAAAAGATGGTTTACATTATTTATCACTTCTCTAACAATAATATTAACTTTCCTTCCTTTTTTAGTTGAAAAAAGATATAAAATAGATATTCCTGAAATCTTCGAAATATTGATTGTATTATTTATTTATGCAGCACTTTATCTTGGAGAAGTTCAGAAGTTTTATTTGAAAATTTGGTGGTGGGATATTTTCCTTCATTTCTGGTCAGCAATGGCTCTTGGAATGATTGGATTAACAATAATATTCATTATATATGAAAAAAAGAAAATAAAAGCAAAACCCTTTTGGATATGTTTGCTTGCTTTCTCTTTCGCAGTTTCAATAGGAGTTATATGGGAAATATTTGAATTTGCAATAGACCAGATATTTAATTTTAATATGCAAAAGTCAATGTTGGGAGATAATAGCGGATTAATTGATACAATGACTGACTTAATAGTGAATAGTATAGGTGCTTTGATAGGTTCTATAATAGGATATTTTTATATTAAGGAAAATAAAAAAGGATATCTTATGAAGATAATAGAAAAGTTTTCATTTAAAATAAATAAACTCCAATAAAGTTTATAACTATCTCTTTCTGAAATTATTTATGCAAAATAAAAAAAATAACAATATTTATTCTCATTCAAAGATAAGTTGTTTTGAACAATGTCCTTTAAAATTTAAATTCAAATATATTGATAAAATTAAAATTTTAGAAAGAAGTATTGAAGCTCTTCTTGGTTTTTGTGTTCATTCTGTTTTAGAATATCTTTATAATGAAAAAAAATTAGGAAAAAATCCTTCTATTGATGAAATAATAACAATTTATTCAGATTGTTGGAAAGAAAATTACAATGAAAATATAAAAATAGTAAAGAAGGATCTTAATTCAAAAGATTATTTTAATAAAGGAATAAAATTTTTAATGAATTATTACACTCAGAATTATCCTTTTGAAGACAATACGATTGAAACAGAAAAGAAAGTAGAGATTATGTTAGGAGAAAATAAAAAATTAATAGGATATATTGATAGATTAGTTCAGAATTCTGAAAATAAAAAAATTGAAATTCATGATTATAAAACAGCAAATAATCTTCCAATGCAAAAAGATATTGACAATGACAGGCAGTTAGCACTTTATTCTTTGGCAATTAAAGAAGAATTTGGAAAGAATAAAGACATTACTCTTGTCTGGCATTATTTAGCACATAATAAAAAAATAATTTCAAAAAGAACAGAAGAACAGTTGGAAAATTTAAAAAAAGAAATTTTAGAAATAATTGAGAAAATTGAATCTGCTGAGAATTTTCCACCATGCCCTTCAAAATTATGCGATTGGTGTGAATATAAAAAAATTTGTCCTGTATGGAATTCTGAAAATAAAGAGAATAATAATGGAGAAAATCAGAAACTAAATCAGAATTAGATTTTTACATAATTTTCTTTAATTCCTTCCTAAATTATCAACAGATTTTTTAGTAGCATTAAATATCTGCCTGTCTTTTAATTATTTCTCTTAACTCCTCTAATTTCATATAGCTCAATCTCATAAAAAATTTAAAATCATTTCTATTATCAGAGATATATTAATCAAATTCTAACATAAGTTGTTTTATTTTAAGAAAATTTCTCAAAATCCTATTCTCCGAGATATATCATTCACTCTCAACACTTTCAATTTCACTAATTTCTTTCTCAGGGACTCTTAGTAAATCAGTAACATAATCTCCCTGCTGTAATTTAACCACTCGAACTCCCTGAGTTGCTCTTCCTATAACTCTTATATTCTTTAGAGAAGTTCTTATCACAATTCCTTTTGCAGTTGTGATTATAATACTGTCTTTATCATTTACAGTAGATGTTGTAACAACTTCTCCTGTTCTTTCAGTAACTTTTAGATTTATGATTCCTTTTCCTGCTCTTGCTGTTTTTCTATAATCTTTTATTGCTGTTCTTTTTCCATAACCACCTCTTGTGACAGTCATTATTGAGCCTGTATTTAAAAGCTCTAAACTGACTACTTTATCATCCTTATCTAATTTGATTCCTGTAACTCCATAACTGGTTCTTCCCATATTCCTTATATCTTCACTGTTAAAACGAATTGCTTTTCCTTTTTTAGTTGCTAAAAAAACTTCGTCTTTCTTATTTAAAATCTTAACACCAATAAGAAAATCAGAATCGTCTGCAGGAAGATTAATTGCCCGAATTCCAGAAGCCCTTGGTTTTGAAAAGTAATTTAATGAAATTTTTTTAACAATTCCTTTTTTTGTTGCCATAAATAAATCTCCTTCAAATTTTTTAACAGGAATTACATTCGTAATAGATTCGTCCTTTAATCCTAAAAGATTGATTAATGCTTTTCCCTTGCTTTGTCTTTCTACTGCAGGAAGTTCATAAGTTTTTAACCACAAAACTCTTCCTCTTGTTGTAAAGAACAACAGATAATCATAAGTTGAACATGTTATTATTTTTTTTACGAAATCTCCTGTTGTCAGTCCGCTTCCAATAATTCCTCTTCCTCCTCTTTTTTGCTCTCTATATGTTTTTAAATCCATTCTTTTGCAATATCCCTTATCAGTAATTGTAACAATAACTTCTTTTTCCTGAATTAAATCTTTCTCTTTAATCTCTTTTATACTCTTTAATATACTTGTTCTTCTTCCGTTTCCATATTTATTTTTAATCTCTCTAATTTCTTTTAGAATTATGCTTAAAACTTCAGAGATATTTGCTAGAATTTTTTCAAATTCATTAATCTTCTTTTCTAATTCTGTTGATTCTTTTCTCAGCTTATCCTGTTCAAGAGAAGTCAACTGCTGAAGTTTTGTTTCAAGAACAGCTTGTGCCTGTCTATTGCTTAGTTTAAATTTTTCAATTAAGAAGCCTAAAGCTTCTGTAGCATTTTTTGAAGACTTGATTAATTTTATTATATCGTCTATGTTTTTTAATGCTATTAAAAGCCCTTCAACAATTTCTTTTCTCTCTTTTGCTTTTCTTAATTCATATTTTGTTCTTTTAGTGATTATTTCTTTTCTATAATTGACATATTCCTCAAGAACTTGTTTTAAATTCAGAAGTCGAGGCTGTCCTTTTACTAAAGCAAGAAAATTTATATTAAATGAATCTTGTAATCTCGTATATTTATATAAAGAATTTATTATAAATTTAGGATTTGAATCTTTTTTAAGCTCGAGAACTATTCTTATTTTTCCTTTTGAACTTTCATCTCTTAAATCAGAAATATTTTTTATTTTTTTTGATTGAATAAGATTTGCTATATGATTGACTAAAGTGGATTTGTTTAGCATATATGGAATTTCTGTAATGATTAGAAGTTCTTTATTCTTTGATTTTTCAATAATAGTTTTTCCTCTTATAATCACTTTTCCTTTTCCTTTTTTATAAATTTCCTCCATATCCCCCTGAATACTTCCTCCTGTAGGAAAATCAGGCCCTTTGATTATTCCGCATAACTGCTCGATATTTATATTCGGATTTTTAATATATTCTTCTATTGCGTCGCAAACTTCCTCTAAATTATGAGAAGGAATATTCGTAGCCATTCCAACAGCAATACCTGTTGCTCCATTCAGTATTAAAGTAGGAAGTTTTCCAGGAAGAAGTTCTGGCTCTTTCAGAGAATTATCGAAATTAGAAACAAACTTAACAGTTTCTTTATCAATATCTTGAAGAAGTTCTAGAGATATAGGCAACAATTTAGCTTCTGTATTATGGCTGATAAACCCATTTGAAACAAAAGAATGACAATTACTTTCAACCTTAATTGAATAAACTTTTTGTTTTCCGCTATTTTTAATAGAAGCAACTCTGTCAAATAGATATTTATAATTTAAAAAATATTCAAAAATCAGAGAAAGATCTTCCCTGGTTTTTTGATAAATGATAGAACTGATTTTCTGGTAGTTTTTTTTCATATTCTGATATCTGTCAAAATTATTTTTCATGACAAATTCACTACCAGCATATTTTGCCAACCCTCTGGCATAATCTGTCAAAAAAGGCACATAATCTTTTTGAGAAAAATCTTTTTTATAAGTGGATAATATGAACTCCAATAAGAAATTCTTTCTTTCAGAAATAAAACCTATCTCCTTATAAAATCTTAAAAAGTTGCTTTTTTCTCTAATTTGCAATAGATGCAATTCTTTATGTTTGTCCCATCTTTTAAATGAGCTAATGCCATATCTAAGTAGAAGAATTTGCATTTTCTGAATTATCTTTTCACTGCTTGAGCAAAGACGGATTTCCTTGAACTTTTTAGCATATCCCAAACCGCCTTCTCCTTCGTAAAATGCTTTAATAAATTCCGTTAAAACTTCCTTAGGAGATTCCAGCAATAACAAAGGAATTTCTCTTTCTTTTGATTTAACAGGACTCAAGCCGAGTTTTCTTAAAAATCCCAGAGTGTATCTACAATGGCATTCCAATCTCCAGTATTCTTTCTTCCCGTAAGAAGAAGGCTTTCTCTTAAATTTGTGCAATTTGCTGTCGGAAAAAACCTTTTTCCATTTCTCTTCAAATAAGTTTATCCAACCTTCATCTGAATTGCAAAATTCAATTTTATTCTTATTAGTTAAAGTACCTTCAGCTAACAAAGAACCAATCAAAAACGCCAAATCCTTATTCAGTTTTTCAGGAAGAATTCTTTTATTTGTTTTTTTGCTTTTTATTTCAGGAAAATAATTTTTCAAATCAACTTCCTCTTTAGGCCAAAAATTATCTTTTAATCTATCTAAAACAACATAATCTCCTTCTTTGATTTGCTCTAATAACTTCCACATAAAAACCGGTTTTCCAAATTCATCAGAGGTTATAGTCAAAACAGGATGATTGTAACTTCCAGTCAATTTATACCCCTTATCTGTCGTTAGTGTTTTAGTCTCATGTATCCCTGAATCAAACCACTTACTTACAGAGTGAATCTTTTTATCTTTTGATAAAATCTTTATATTAATTTCTTCTCTATCTGAAATTCTATCAATTCTTTTAAGACCTTTTTCTGTAACAACCAGTGTATCCCCTGAAACACAATATCTATAAGCTGCAGGAGGATCTGAATCAATGCTTCCAAAATTTCCTTGTCCAAAAACTAAAGGATATCTCAAAGAAAAGTCTTGAGCCATTCTAACCATCGTATCATAAACAGCAACATCTCCATGAGGATGATATTTACCAATAACATCCCCCACAATTCTTGCAGATTTTTTTGTGGCTGTTCCAGGCTTTAATCCCATTTGATGCATTGAAAAAAGAATTCTCCTCTGAACTGGTTTTAATCCATCTTCAATTGAAGGAATTGCTCTGCTTACAATAACACTCATAGCATAATCCAGATACGATTTCCTCATAACATCAGAAACTTCAGTATCCTGAATGTTTTCTTTTTTATTCTCTAAAATTTCTTCTTTTGTTCTTTTTGGTGTCATTTTATGCAATTTCCTCGCCTTTTTCATCTAAATATTTTAAAAATTCCTCTTCACTAAATTCTTCTTCTTTAATATTCCTTCCTTTCCATCTGCATTTATCACATTCCCATTCATCTGCTTTTTTTCCCTCTTCATTTCCCAAAACAATCTTCACATCATCACTTCCGCATTTTGGACATTTTCTAATTCTAAAGACTTTTCCTTTTTTCTTTTCTGTTTTCTTACCTTTAGCTTTTTCATATTCTTCAGGAGAATCATAACCTTCTAAAATCCATTCAGGTGTCTTCAATTTATTTCTTTTCACCATTTTAATTATTATTTAATTTATTCATTAGAGATTTAACCAATTCAGAATTTAAATTTCTAAAAATTTCTTTTTCAGAAATCATTGATTTTAAATATAATTCGTCTTCAAGGAATCTTGGCAAAACATGGAAATGAAGACGACTAACTTTAAGTTTGCTGTCTTCTAAAAAAGGGCGATAATTTTGTCTTATATCACATCCTGGAGAATTTAATCTTTCTCCTAATAATTCTTCAATATAAACTACTTCATCAATCAGTTCATTCAAGATGCTCTTTGGCAACTCTAAAAGTTTCTCATAATGTTCTTTTGGCATAACAAGAGTATGTCCTTTAACTAAATAAGGATTGCTTAAAATACTGATTGTATTCTCTGTTTCATGAAGTATATGCTCTCCTTCTCTCTTACAAAATCTACAATTTATCATTTTAAACATCCAACTGTGCCTCTTTTGCATTTTCTGAAATGAAAGTTTTTCTTGCTGAAATATCGCTTCCCATTAGCATTGTAAAAGTTTTGTCTGCTTCAACAGCATCTTCTACAAAAATCTTGTTTATTTTTCTTGTTTTTGGATTCATAGTTGTCTCCCAAAGTTGATTCGAAGACATCTCTCCAAGTCCTTTAAATCTCGTAATGTTTCCTTCTTTAACACCTAACTCCTCAATAGTTTCTTTAAGTTCATTGTCTGAATAAACATAATAATCTTTTTTTCTTCTAATTCTATATAATGGAGGAACAGCAGCATAAACTTTTCCTTCTTCTATTAATCCAGGCATAAATCTATAAAAAAAAGTTAACAAAAGAGTTTTTATATGCTCTCCATCAACATCTGCATCAGTCATAATTATTATCTTGCTATATCTTAATTTTTTTATATCAAATTCATCTCCCACTCCTGTTCCAATAGCAGTTATCATATTTGTTATTTCCTCGCTTGAAAGCACTCTCGCAGGAGTTGCTTTTTCAACATTAAGTATTTTACCTTTCAAGCTTAAAATTGCCTGAATTTCTCTACTTCTTGCCATTTTTGCACTGTTATGAACAAAAATTCCTGAAGCTAATGCAAAATTGGATGTTTCTTTAATTTCCAAGTCATAAACATCGATTTTTTTATTAAGCCATTCTAAATTTTTTATCTTGTGATTATAATTCTTAATAGATTCTAACATCTGATTAAAATTCCCTTCAAAAAATCTAGAACAAAAAGTATCCATACTCAAAATACTTTTATTCTTGTTTTTGATTCTAATTTCATCAAAATTCTTCAAAGAACCTTTATTTTCAAGAACATTCTTCATTAATTTAATTGTTTCATCATAATAAGTCTTATTATAAGAAACTTTTCGTTTTTTTCTAAATTCAGAAGTCCATTGTTCTTTTGTTTTTTGCCTTCTCCATAAAAGCAAGATTTCATCATTCCACTGCTCTTTTGCAAGTTTAGATAAATGTTCTCTTGCATCTGGATTTTCCTTAAAAAATATCTTAACTTTCTTAGAAGCCTTTTTTCTGTTTTCTTGATCTGCCCAATACCTCTTCTGATTTTTATTAAGAAGCTCATTATTAAACCTTCTGTATTCTTCATTAGAATTATAGAATTCTTTAAACTTATTTATCATAAATAATTTATAATCATTATCTTTCCATTGTTCCTTTGCTCTTTCAGAGAGCATTTTATTCACTTCAGGCTGTTTTGCCCATTCACTCATTTTTTTTCTAAACTTTGGACTTTGATGAATCATTCTGCATTTTTCCTTAACATCTTCTCTATGAAGGGTTCTCTTTAAGTTCTCTGTATGAAGAATTAAATGTTCTTCTTTTTTCAGCCTTATAATATTATCTGGATTGTTATTTAATTTATTAAAATCAATATGGTGCTTATGATCTCCTTGTTCTTTGGAATAAATATTATTTTTTAGATTATACTTATCAGCCAAAATATGAGTAAAAATCCATTTCCCATTAGTATCAAAAACCATTTCATAACCATCTATTGTAATTTTCCCTCCAATCCTTGAAAATTTTCTATACAAAGGCATTAAGAAATCTCCTTTAGTTAAATTTTTAGCTTGTTTATAATCTCCATTTCTAAGCATAAAATTATGTTCTGGTGTACAAATAATTTTTTCATTATTATCCAAAACAACTTTAATCACAGTAACATTTTTTTTAGTCATCCTAGGATTTTCAATTTTTGCGATGCCAATAGTTTTGTCTTTTTTAATTGTATAACAAAAATTCTCTTTTCCTTGTTCATTTTCTTCAACTAAATTCTTAAAAGAAATATTTCTTCCATCTGCTAAAGCGACTTTAGTCTCGCCTGAAAAACAGCCTCCAGCAGATTCTCCTTCTACGAGATAAAGTTCTGTATTTTCTGATTTTTTAGAAGAGCAATCTGCTAACTTTCCTGGTAAACCAGTTAATGAAAAACTTGTTTTTCTTCTAATCAAATCTTTTGCTTTTTTAGCAGCTAATCTTGCTTTTGCAGAATCTACTGCTTTCAACAATATTTTTTTACTTATTGAAGGATTTTCTTCAAAAAATTCTGATAGAGCAGAACTGACTATTGAATCAACAAAACCTTTAATCTCACTATTTCCGAGTTTTGTTTTTGTCTGTCCCTCAAATTGAGGATTTGGAATTTTAATACTAATGATAGCTGTTAAACCTTCTCTAGTATCATCTCCTGAAACTGAAATATTTGATGTCTTGTTGTTATTCTTCTTCATATATTCATTAATAACTCTTGTCAAAGCAGTTTTAAATCCAGAAACATGAGTTCCGCCTTCTACAGTATTTATTGTATTCACGAAGCCAAAAATATTCTCTCTATATCCTACATTGTATTGTATTGCTACCTCAATATCTGTTTCATTAATTTTTCTTTTAAAATAAATTGGTTTGTGTAAAGTTTCTTTAGAATCATTAAGCCATTTTACAAATTCTATTAAACCTCCAGTAGCAATAAATTCTTTTGTCTTTCCTTTATTTTCATCAATAAGAAGAATTTTTAATCCTGGATTTAAAAAAGCTATTTCTCTAAATCGGGTTTCTAAAAGTTTATAATCAAAATTTAAAATTGAAAAAATTGAATCATCAGGCCAAAAAAGAATTTTTGTTCCAGAATCTTTATCACTACATCCTCCAATGACTTTTAATTTATTTTTTGGAAATCCTCTTGAGTATTCCTGACTATAAATTTTTCCGTTTCTCTTTACTTCAACAATCAATTTTTTTGATAGAGCATTAACAACACTAATTCCTACACCATGTAATCCTCCAGAGATTAAATAAGATTTTTTATCGAATTTTCCTCCTGCATGAAGTTTTGTTAAAGCAACCTGAAGAGCAGGAATTCTAAATTGTTTATGAATCTCAGTAGGAATTCCTCTTCCATCATCCTCAACTGAAGCAGAACCGTCTTTGTTTAAAACAACTTTTATTTTTTTACATTTTCCTACGAGTGCTTCATCAACAGAATTATCAACTATCTCATAAACTAAATGATGCAGCCCTTCTTTACCTGTAGAACCAATATACATAGATGGCCTTTTTCTGACTGCCTCTAATCCTTCAAGTACCTTAATTGCTTCAGCACCATATTCGTTTTTTTTTGTCATTTTGGACATTTTTCACTAATTTTTTGGTTATTTAATTAAAGAGAAAATAGAAAGAATCTTCTAGAATTTTCTCCTATATTCTAAAAAAGTTAGATTGGTTTATAAAGCTTTCTGCCTTTTTATCGTCGATAAAATTAATTTTTAGTTGTTTTCAGCATATTTTGCATATTTTGAAATTTTTAACATTTTTAGCAGGAATAAACTCCTAAAATCAATAAAGATTTTTATCCCAAATATTTAAAAAAGCCTATAAAATAAAAAAATATGGGAAAAAGAACAATCAGAGCATTAATTCTCTTCTTATTATTTATTCTATTTGCGTTCTTTTTTTATTTAAATTATAAAGATTCTAAAATTTTTAAAACAGATGATGAATTCCTTTATACACATTCATATACAAAAGCCATTTGTAATGGAACTAATTTCTGTGAAGATTATTATTTTATCTGTAAAGAAAGTAGATTAATAGAAATGACTCCCACTGGTGCCTCAATTCAGCAGGACAAAAACTGGAAAGATCCAAGAGAAAAAAATGAAAATCTATGCGAATAGATAAGAATAATTTCAAAATTTTTCTCAGATAATTTTTATTGAGAAGTATTTGCCTCTTCTCTTTCTTTTCTATATTTTCCAAAAGTCTTAATTAATTTTCTAATTAAAAGTATAAGTAAGAATATTAAAAAAGCTAATAAGAAATAATAAGGAAGATATCCTTTTTTTCTTATTACTTCAAAAGTATCAGAAGAGGTTCCAACAAAGTAATCATATCTAACCTGTGCTGTAGCCACATAACTTCCCAATTCTAAATTATAAGGAATTCTTAAAGTTCTGGAAAAGGAGATTTGCTCACCTACAGAAATTATGTCAGAATCAGAAAGAATAGTTTCTCCATCAAAATTTTTTATAAAATATTCTACATTTACTTCAACTTTTCCTATTTTTCCCAAATTGAAAATTGTGAATTGCAGAACAATAAGTTCTCCAGGATAAACTTCTTTGTAAGATATTGGTACATCTAAATCAACATCAAAAAGAACTTCTTTAGATTCAATTTCAAGTATGATTGGTATCTCTTTTGTTTTTCCATTACAGTTTATATTAAATTTTCCAGTATAAACTCCTGGCTCTGTTTTAGAAGTGGTAAAAAATTTCAAAAAAATCTCTTTTTGATTTCCAGCATTAAGAGTAAAGTTTGGTTGTGAAATAATTAAATAATTTTCCATTTTATTTTCTAGTTCAAAGTTTAAATCTTTTGTGCAGTTATTTGTTATTCTAAAAGAAACATCTAAAGTTTCTCCTAATCTCATAACAACTTTAATAAGCTCTTTATCTACAAAATATGAATCAGAGGGAGCAATAACAACACCTCCTCCTCCGCCTCCTCCATCATCTTCATCTTCCTCTTCCTCTTCACAGACTCCGCAGTCTTCAGGACAAGAAGAACACGTTTCATCTTCATTACAAATACCATCTCCGCAGTATTCTGTTTCCATAATCTCAAGCTGAACAGTTGCATTAACAGCATTTGAAGTAGTTAAAAAAATAGTTTTCAGAGAAATATTCATTAAAATAAAAAAGATTAACATTAATAAAAGAACAATCAAAAAAATCTTTTTTTTATTCTCTTTTTTCATAATATTAATTGGATTTATTTATTTAAATTTCTTCTGGACTTTTAAATTAAACAAAATTTTAGTTATCTCTGATTTTCTTAGCAGTTATAATCATCTTTCCAGAATAATTTCCTTTTTCTTCATCAGAGAATGAGAAAGCAGTGATAGTAACTTTTTTAATTTCTCCGCTTTCTAAATAAATTTTATCATCATAAATAAGAAAATTTTTTATATCTCCAGTAACATCAAATTCAAAAAGCAAAGGAAAAAGATAATCATTTTCTATGATTAATTCCCTTTTATAATTAATAGAAGGAGTAATTGTTCCGAAAGATAATGTAGTTAAATTTAAATCTAATCCTCCATTTTCTCCAATTTCTAATTTAAGGGGAATTTCTTTTTCATAGACAGTTTTTTGTGAAAAGATAAAAGAAAGAAATAATATTAAAAAACTTAAAAGAAATAAAAGAATTACAAAATAAAATTTATTTATTCTTTTTTTCATTTTTAATATTCCTCCTAAATTTTGAAATTAAATTTTTTTTAATTATTAATATTACAGCTGAAATTATTAAAATTAAGCATACAAGAATTATAGAAATTATAAGAATTATCTTTGGAAAGTTTTTTATAAACTCTACTTCAACTAACTCGCTTGAACTTTTTCCTCTTTCTCCTCCATAATATATCAGAGTTATATTTGCGTCATAAAATCCTTCTAAAAAATTATCTGTTTCAAAATATCCTGAAATTGTTTTATTTTCCCATGGAAATAAAGATGTTGATGAAGTTTTGAAAAAAGCAAGATTATTTTTATTTGATTTGTCTAAAATAGAAACTTCCGCATAAGCTCCATCAATTCTGTCGTTCCATCCACTTTCAATTTCTATGTCAAATTTTCTTAAACCTCCTATAATTATCTGTCTTGTATAACTAACAATATTAATAAAAAGTTCTCCTAACTTAAAATCAGATTGAGATTTAGCAGTTTTTCCTTTTCCATATTCAACAATTGCGAGAGCTCTGTATTTTCCTGCATTAAAGTCTTCTGTATTTAAGACTTTTTTTAATCTCATATCCTGCTGGCTTTTTAGAAATCTATCTTCAAAATTCAGAGTTTTTATTTTTTCATTAGATTCTCTAGGATAGATTTCTATATAAGGAATTAAATTTAATGGTTCTTTTCCCTTATTTATCATATAAATTTCAAAATTAACAGGTTCTCCAATATTTGCATCAACAGAAGTTAATGAAATTTCAAGATATTCTCCAGGATAAGGAACAGATATTTCTATTATAGCTTTAAGAGTTATAGAAGTCTTTATACCTGTTTCAGCAGTTTCTTCATCTATTTTTTCTTCAACAATTACTGGAATTCTATGTTCTCCAGGTTTTTCTATTTCAGAAGGTAATTTTAAATACACTTCAAATTTATCTGAACCAATAATCTTATCTTTGCTGATTTCAATATATTCTGAAAGATAAGCATTTTCGTCAGTATAGATTTTATATTCTTGATTCTGACTTTTAACAGAGGTTACATAATAAGTTATTTTATCTTCTAAATTTGGAACAAAATTATATTCTTTTTTTCCAGGAGTTATGAGAAGAGCAGAGCTAAAACTAACAAACATAACTATTAAAAAGATAAATAAAAAAACCAATCCTCTTTTCATTTTCATAAAAACAAAAAAAGATTTTTATAGTTTACTATAATGAATTTTTGACAGATTTAATCATTTCAGAGAATATATAAGAGATTTCTTCATTAATAGATTCTTTAGAGGTTTTATATTTCTGAATATATTGACTATTCATAAATAAAGTTTTAAAACTTAAAAATGATTTGATATTATTAGCTTTGGGAAATTCTTCTAAAAGAAAACAAATTATTTTATTTTTAAGTTATTAATTAATATTGAACTTATAAGTAGAATTAAGATATCTCTTTAATAGATTGCTTCTGATAATTTCTTTTTAAGAAATTAAATTCTGTAAAAATATAATAGATAGAATTTTATTATGAAAAAATAAAGTTTTATCAAAGCCAGTTTATTAATAGAAAAGTTAAATTATTTGTAAAATTTATTTTAAATAGTTGCTGCAAATACTGTAACCCATGTAGTTTTATGTCCTGTAGGAGAATCATCAGGAACAGTTATATTTATATCAATATCTAATAAGTCTTTAGAATCATCATAGCCAAAATTATCACAAGCTTCTTGAGCTGAGCCTGTTGTTTCAGTATATGTACTCAAACTATTAGTTCCATAACAAGAGCCAGATTCATTATCTGAAAGTTTTATTTTATAAGAAGGGTCTGTTCCTTCAATAAAAT
>CAZOOJ010000023.1:0-10381 GCA_964581415.1 Candidatus Woesearchaeota archaeon | reverse complement strand
GGCTTTGTCATCTTTTATGCCTCCTTTCAATTATCACATTTTTTGTGATATTTTATATTATAATAAATTGACTACAGTTAATAAAGGTTGTCCGTTTTACCGACGATAAAACTTGTAATTTATTAGTAATCACAATTACACTATGTAATATGTTACATTCGATAGCTTTATAATCTTAAAAATAATAATATTAATATGAAAAAGAGTCAGCAATCAAAGAACATTTTATCAGAATTAGATTTAGAAATTTTAAAAGCAATTAGTAAAAGAGATTATGCTATATTGGAGTTGCGTAAAGATTTGAAAATTAATCCATTAAGTGCAAGAAGGCATCTTATCAGACTACAAAAACTTAAATTAATTAAAAGAGAAAGAGTAGATAAAACAAACAAAGCCAACCTAACAATCACCCAATATGGAAAAGACTTGTTAAAACTCTTTAATAAAATATTAGCAACTAACTGATTCAGCTTTAGCAACTTTAAGAATATTTAGATAAGCATTTATTTGATTCATATCATCAGCATGTTTTTTTAGAGATTCCACAAAGTCTTTTTTCAGTTTATCAAACTCTTTATTTTTTATATCACTGTTTAGTTTTATTTTTTCAATTTCATGTTTCAGAGTATTAATCTCTGTCTGTTCAATTTCCTTGTCAACTTCTTCACTCATATCTCTACGTCTCGAGTAACGAGAGATCATTGGGCTGTTAAATGACCAAGAATATCTGTATGCAAACTGATGATTATTTTTGATTATGTAGATATAATGAGATGCTGAAGCGTGTCTTAAAGCGTGATAGTGCAAACTTTTTCCGAGAGTCTTCTTGCTTAATCTATGTAAAAATTTTCTCATAGTCTGATATGTTTTTTCAAAAATTGGTTCAGTAGGTTGTGTTCCTGCTTTTAATCTTTCATTATAATAATCAGTTATTGCTTTGGTGCTGTGTTTCCAATAACAGCTTATTGTTCGCCCTTTTGTCTTGCTGAATTCCGGTCTAAATCTTATTTTAATAAAACTCTCTCCTGCTTTTGGAAAAATAACATCTTCCATACGAATATTATGAAATTCTTCAGCTCTTGCTCCTGTGTCAAATAATACAGCTATAAAAAATCTTGAAAAACTTTCTCTACACCCATAATACATTTTTTCTACTTCTGGTTCAGTCGGTGCATAAATATCCTTTTCTTTTCCACCCAAATTTATTTTTAACAATTTAATGAATTTGTATGCCTTTTCATCAAGCTTCCATTTTAAATATAAAACAAATGTCCTTCTTATTGATATTTTCTTGTTCTTTGAATAAGGTTTTTCAGCAGTTATTGTTTCAACAACCTTTTTTCCATTTTTCTCTCTTTTCTTAAAAGAATATGTAATTTTATCAGCAACCATTGCTTCGTGAAATTTCCTTATATCTTCCTCGGTTAACTTAGCCACTGGCTTCTTTATGTGCTCTAAAGCTATTTTTATGTCCGATAAATAAGAGGAAAGAGTCTCATCTCTCACAACTTTATTAGTTAACTCGCCCAATCTTAATGCTCGAATCCACCCATTTTTAATGTCTTTCTTGTCCTGTACACTGATTTTCCAATTATCTATGTCTTTTATCCTCTTTTCTATATTCATGCACCTTATTGATATTTTATCTACTTCTGACATCTTCTATGATAAGTTATATTAGATAACCTATTATAAGAAGTATAATAGCAAGTATTTAAATATTTCTAAAGGCTATAAAAATTTTGGGACAGAACTATCCAACAATTTATAAATTTATTGTTAATCTGATTATAGAAACTAAATATTCTTAAAAATCAATTAAAAATATAAAGTCTTTTTGAGATTATTTGATATGAAAACAGAATTTATTCCAATAGATTATGACTATTTTGATTTTGAAAATAAAAATCATATAAAAATAATAGGAAGAAATAAGCAGAATAAAAGAATTTGTGTAATTGATTCCTGTCCAGTATATTTATGGGCTATCTTAGAGGACAAATTGAATGAAAAAGAAATAGGAAAAATTATAAGCAAAATAAAAAAAATAAAATTAGATATAAAAGGCAGACAGACAAAAGTTGAAAAAGTTGAATTACAGAGAAAAAATTTTCTTGGAAAACCAGTAAAAGCATTAAAAATTTTTGCTACAAATTATAAAGACTTGCATGATGTTGCTGACAGACTTGATATAAAAGGAATAGAAAAAAGAAGAGGTTATGACTTAGGTTTTATAACTCATTATATTATTGAAAGAAAATTAAATCCTTTAAATTGGTATGAAATTGAGGGAGATTTACTTAATAATTCAAAAGAATTTGGAGGAATAGATTCAATTATAGATACAGATTTATGTTTGAAACTTGAAAAATTCAAAGAATTAGACAAAAGAGATTTTACTCCAAAAACACTTGCTTATGACATAGAATGTGATGAAATAAAAATAGGAGAAGGAGAAATATTAATGATTTCTCTTTTTGGAGATAATTTTAAAAAAGTTTTAACATGGAAAAAAACATCAAAAACAAAACCAGATTATGTGGAATATGTAAAAGATGAGGCAGAACTTTTGGAAAAATTTGTTGAGTACATAAGAAAAATTTCTCCTGATTTTTTAGTAGGTTATTTTTCAGATGGTTTTGATTTGCCTTATTTAAAAGCAAGAGCAGAAAAAAATAAAATTAAGCTTTCATTAGGACTTGATAATAGTCAGCCAAAATTTTATAGAAGTACAATAACTATTGGAAAAATTAAAGGAATAGTTCATGTTGATTTATTGAAATTTATCCAAGCAGTTTATTCTCAATATATGCAGTCTGAAACTCTTTCTTTAAATGAAGTTTCAAAAGAATTTTTAGGAGAAAAGAAACATAAATTTGGAAAAGATAATCTAGGAAGAAAAACAAATAATCTTAATGAAAAAGACTGGCTTAATTATTTTGCATATAATCTACAGGATTCATATCTGACTTATAAATTATTTGAGAAGTTTTTACCTGATATTTTAGAATTTACGAGAATTATGAAAGAACCAGTTTTTGAAGTTTCAAGAAGCAGTATGTCTAAAAATGTAGAATCTTTTATTATTCACAATTTAGAAAAATTTAATGAAATTCCTGAAAAACGCCCTACTTACGAAGAGATTGGAAAAAGAAGAAAAAGACAACCTTATGAAGGAGCATTTGTTTTTGAACCTACACCAGGACTTTATGAAAATATTTCTATGTTTGATTTTACAAGCAGTTATGGAAGTGTGATAGTAACTTATAATCTGTCCAAATCAACTTATTCTGAAAATCCTTCTAAAAATTCTATTTCTATAGAACTTAAAGGAAAAAGAGTTTATTTTTCAAAAAAACCAGGATTTTTTCCAGAAATGTTAAGGGAGATAATTCAAAAAAGAAAAAAATTTAAAGAAGAATTAAATCAAAAGCCAGATGCTATTAAAAAAGCAAGAAGTAATGCTTTCAAACTCTTAGCAAATGCTTCTTATGGTTATTTAGGTTTTTTTGGAGCAAGATATTATCAGGAAGAAGCAGCTGCTGCAACAGCAGCTTTTGCACGTAAATCAATAAAAGAAGCTATTAAAAAGATAGATAAAGCAGGTTATAAAACAATTTACAGCGATACTGATTCAATCGCATTTCTTTTAAATAATAAAAGTAAAGAAGAAACAAGAAAATTTTTGAAAAAACTTAATAGCAAACTTCCTGGAATTATGGAGTTAGAATTAGAAGGATTTTTTAAAAGAGGTATTTGGGTTACAAAAAGAACTGGAAAAATTGGAGCAAAAAAGAAATACGCATTAATTGATGAAAAAGGAAAATCAAAGATACGGGGATTTGAAACAGTAAGAAGAGATTGGTGCAATCTCGCGCGGAAAGTTCAAAATAAAATAATTGAATTATTATTAAAGGATGGAAATGAAAAAAGAGCCTTAATATATTTAAAAGAGATTATAAAAAAAATAAAAGACAGAGAAATAGAGAAAAAACAGATGATAATAAAAACACAATTAAAAAAACCACTATCAGAATATAAAGCTATTTCTCCTCATGTCATTGCAGCCCAAAAAATGAGAGAAAAAGAAATTCCAATAAGTCAGGGTAATTTAATTGAATATTATGTTGCAGAATCAAAATTAGGAAATAAGAAAAAATTAGTTAGAGAAAGAGTGAAACTTCCAGAAGAAGAAGGAGAATATGATATTGAATATTATCTTAAGCATCAGATTATTCCAGCAGTTGAAAATCTACTTCAAATTTTTAAAATAAATTTAAAAGAGATTATTGAGGGCAAAAAGCAGATGAAATTAGGAGATTTTTAAAATGGTGGAAGAAACAAAACGTCCGTGGGGAGAATATAAGGTTATTGGAAAAACAAAAATAATAAAAGTAAATCCAAATCAAAAATTAAGTCTGCAGTATCATAATAATCGAGATGAGTTTTGGAAAATTTTGGAAGGAAATGGAAAAGTGATAATCAAGGATAAAGAATATCCTGCAAGAAAGGGAAATTCATTCAATATAATGAAAAAGCAAAAACATAGAATAATTGCTGGAGATAAAGGAATAAAATTCTTAGAAATTGCAACAGGAGAAGTAAATGAGGAAGATATTACAAGATTAGAAGATGAATATAATAGAAATTCAAAAAGAATAGTAATTAATTCCGGATATTTCGACCCTCTTCATGTAGGACATTTAGAATGTATGGAATTATCAAAGAAACTTTATGATAATGTAAAACTTATTGTTATTCTAAATAATGATTATCAATGTAAATTAAAAAAAGGAAAAGCGTTTATGCCTCAAGAAGAAAAAAAGAGAATATTAGAAACATTAAAATATGTTGATGAAGTTTTTGTTTCAATTGATAAAGATAAAAGTGTCTGGAAATCAATAAAAGCAATTGCAGAAAAATATAAAGGAAATGAGATAGTCTTTGCAAAGGGAGGAGACAGATTTAGTTATGAAATTCCAGAAGCAAAAGTCTGTAGAGAATTTAATATAAAAATAGTGGACCAGTTAGGTAAGAAGATTCAATCATCTTCGAAATTGACAGGTTTAAAAGAAAAGGAATAATTAAATATGAATCAACAAAAAATAATTCAAGCAGGAAAAATTTCAGAGCAAGCTAAAGATTATGCTAGAGAAATTGTAAAAAAAGGAGTTCCTCTTTTGGAAATAGCTGAAAAAATTGAAGGAAAAATTCTGGAATTAGGAGGAAAATTAGCTTTTCCTGTAAATTTAAGTATAGACGAAGTTGCAGCACATTACACACCTTCCCATGATGATAAGAGTTTAGCACATGGTTTATTAAAAATTGATTTGGGAGTTCATATTGATGGAGAGATTGCTGATACTGCCTTTTCAATGGATTTAGAAAACAATGAAGAAAACAAAAAATTAATTGAGGCAAGTAAAAAAGCATTAGAAAAAGCTCAAAAAACCATTGCTTCTGGAATCGCTGCAAATGAAATAGGGAAAAAAATTTCTGAAACTATTGAAAATTTTGGATTTAGTTCAGTAATAAATCTTTCAGGACATCAAATTGAAACTTATGAATTACATGCTGGAGTTTCAATTCCCAATTTTGATGATAAAAAGAAAATAATTTTAGATGAAGGACTTTATGCAATAGAACCTTTTGCTACAAATGGAAATGGAAAAATTCATGAAGGAAAACCCTCTGGAATTTATTTGCTAATTGATAATAAAAAACCAAGAAGTCAGACAGCAAGAGAAATTCTAAATTTTATTCAAGAGAAGTACAAAACTCTTCCTTTTTGCTCAAGATGGTTAGTTAAAGAATTTGGAATTAAAGCTTTATTTGCATTAAGACAGTTAGAAGAAAACAATAATCTACATCAATTTTCTCAATTAGTTGAAAAAGAAGGTGCAAAAGTCAGCCAGACTGAAAATACAATTTTAGTAAATAAAAACGAGAATATTGTGACAAGTGAAGAAGTTAATTAAAGTTTAAGAATTATTTATTATCTGCTAAATATTCCTTAACTGAAAAGCTGCAAAAAGGCATACCTTGTATAATTCTTTTTTTTTCACAATATTCGTTGTTTGTACATCTATAAGGTTTATCCCAATATTTACTATAAGGTTTTATGTATTTACAGTTATAAATTTCCTCAAGTTCTTGTTCATTTTCCATAAAGTCTCTTAAAAAATAGGCATTATAAATCTTTGCTTTTGAATTAGATGATATTTTCGAAATTTTTTTATTTGAAATTATTTTTTTATAAATCCTAGAAATTTCAGAAATTTTCTTTCCAGAATTATTTGGAACTTCTTTTAAAGCAATATTTAATTATTTTTAATCTATTTTATCTTTTCAAAATTTATCTTATATAACTGTTTTCAGTAGAAACTGTGGATTTTGCTGATTTCAAAAAGTTTTCTTCAACTTTCTTATAAACATCTATTGTTGATTTATTTACACTTGGTTTTATTTTTCTTAGAGCTTCGTCAAAATTTTTTTTACTTACTTTTTTTGCATCAAGTGATTCTCTTAAAGCTAACATTGCTGCTTCTCTTGTTAAAGCTTCTAAATCAGCTCCTGTAAATCCTATAGTTTTTTTAGCAATCTCATATAAAAACTTCTCTTTTTCTTTTTCTTTGAAAATTTTTTTGAGATTTCCTATAGGAGTATTTTTAGTATGAATCTTCAGAATGTTAAATCTTCCTTCTTCTTCTGGGGCATTTACTAAAAGTATTCTGTCAAATCTTCCAGGTCTTAAAATACCAGGATCCAACATGTCTGGACGATTTGTTGCAGCTATAATTAAAATGTCTTTTAAATCTTCTAAACCATCCATTTCTGCTAAAAGCTGATTTAAAACTCTTTCAGTAACTTTTGTTCCTGTTTCCTGTCCTCTTTTTCCTGCTAAAGAATCTATTTCATCAAAAAAGATTACACAAGGAGCTACTTGTCTTGCTCTCTCAAAAACCTTTCTAACACCTTCTTCGCTTTTTCCAACCCACATTGAAAGCAATGAAGGTCCTTTAACCTGTATAAAATTAGCTTCTGATTCTTTTGCAACTGCTTTTGCTAAAAGTGTCTTTCCTGTTCCTGGAGGCCCGTATAATAAAATTCCTCTTGATGGTCTTATTCCCATTCTTGTAAAACTCTCTGGATATTTTATAGGCCATTCAACTGCTTCTTTTAATTCCTGTTTTATCTTATCTAATCCTCCAACATTTTCCCAGCCTATATTAGGAGTTTCAACTAAAACTTCTCTCATTGCAGAAGGCCTTACAACTCTCAAAGCTTCTAAAAAATCATTTTGAGAAACAATTAATTTTTCCAAAACTTCATTAGGTATTGCTTCGTCATCTAATTTTATTTTTTGAAGATTTCTTCTTAAAACATTCATAGCAGCTTCTTTAGTTAAAGCTTCCAAATCAGCTCCAACAAATCCATGAGTTACAGAAGCTATCTTGCTTAAATCTACTTTTTTTAAAGGCATTCCTCTTGTATGAATTTTCAAAACAGATAATCTTCCTTCTTTATCAGGAACATTAATTTCTATTTCCCTGTCAAATCTTCCAGGACGTCTTAAAGCTTCATCAATAGCATTAAGCCTATTTGTAGCTCCTATAACAATAACCTTTCCTCTTGTTTTTAAACCATCCATCATTGTTAATATTTGACTTACAACTCTTCTTTCAACTTCTCCAGTAACTTCTTCTCTTTTAGGAGCAATAGCATCTAATTCATCAATGAAGATTATTGTGGGAGCATTTTTTTCTGCTTCTTCAAAAATATCCCTAATTTTCTTTTCACTTTCTCCATAAAATTTTGACATAACTTCTGGACCATTTAATAATATAAAATTAGCATCTGTTTCATTTGCAACTGCTTTTGCTAAAAGTGTCTTTCCTGTTCCTGGAGGTCCGTATAATAAAATTCCTTTCGGAGGATTAACACCTAATTTATTAAAGATTTCAGGATGCTTCATAGGTATCTCAACCATTTCTCTAATTTTCCTTATCTCTTCGCTTAAACCACCTATATCTTCATAGGTAATTCCTGGAATTTTTTCATCACTTATCTCCAAAGCTTTAGAACTTAAACTTACCTGAGTATTTTCAGTAATTATTACAGGTCCTTTTGGAGTTACATTTCCTACAATAAATCTAAGTTGTGTGATTCCTCCTCCTAAATTGCCAAAACCCATTCCTCCTAAAATATCTCCGAAAATGTCTTCTATATCTCCAAGTTCTTCAGACATTAAATCTCTTCTTCTCTGAACTCCTCCAAGAACAACAATGTCTCCTTTTTCAACAGGTCTTCCTAAAAGCCCTCTTTTCAAATTTTCAGGGTCTCCCTGAACCATAATTCCTTTTTGAGCAGGAGCAATCATAACTTTTTTTGCTTCTCTAATTTCTACTTTATCAATAGTTATCATATCTCCAATTCCTGTTCTTGCATTTCTTCTTAAAATACCATCTATTCTAATTATTCCTTCTCCAACATCTGCAGGATATGCTCTATCTACAATAGCAGTTGTTTCTCTATTTCCTTTTATAAGAATTACATCTCCTCTTCTAACTTCCAGCTCTCTCATAATTTCAGAATCAATTCTTGCTATTCCTTTATAAGCATCATCTTGCTGAGCTTCAACAACTTTCAATTGAATTTCTCTTTTCTTTGTCATTTTATTTGTTAGATAAATATTTATTTAATCTATAAATTCCAAAAGGATCAAGATGTAATTTTTTATATGTAGTCTCAAGAATTACTCCTTGTGTTGAAGAATCAACTTTTAACAATTCATCAAGATTTCTTTCTGCAATCTCTTGATATTCTGCTATTAATGGAAAGGGAAAAGAAGGTCTTCCATATTTAACTTTATGTTGATATCCTTCTGGAGTCTTCCTTACTTCAATTTCTACTTTATACTTATCAACATCAAAAAATATTTTTTCAATCAATTTTGAAAATTTAAAAGATATTGTATTAATTAAATTTAAGTCACTAACTTTTGAAGTAATTCCTTGCCCATGTCTTATTTTTTTCTTTGTCATTTTCTAATCTCCTTTTCTAATTCCGCAAAATTTAAACTTAATTTTCCAATATCCTCAAAGTATAGTTTAACTCTCTCATCCATAATTTTTTCCTGAGCTCTCATAAAAGAAACTATCTCTTTAGGAATTGAGACAGCATAGCTGTTTCCAACAAGCCTCATTTTTACTCTAAATTCTTTGTTTTTCAAATTTATAAATTTATTGTATCTTTCTTCATCAATAGGGTGAATAATTCTTTCAGAACATTTAGGACAAATCATTGCTCTAAGCAAAAATCCTTTTTTAGAAATTTGAGCCTTTTTCATTCTTGTTCCGCAATTTCTGCATAAAATCTGATTATCGAATATATCTATCATTTTGAATATAAAGTCGTGCAAAAAGCACGACAATAAAGGGGTGTTTACCAATCTGTGTATACATAGAAAGATATACTATTTAAATGTTTTGGTTATTGAATTTTAAATTAGTTTTTTGACTTATCAGTTAGTAAGAGAATTAAATCAGTTCCTTTATATATCAGAAACATTATCTTCACATCAGAAATTTTCTTAATCTTTAACTTATCTATAAAATTAAAACCAGATTCTTTCATTACATTTTATAAAACAAACTTTAAAAACTTCTTTTGACTTTTTTTAAGATGAATATTAGAAGAGGGAATATAAAAAAATATTGGAAAAAATTTTGGTATCTTATTTGGAAAGATGAAAGTCTAAAAGGATGGATTTTTTCTTTAGTTATTCTGTTTGTATTTATAAAATTTATTTTTTTTCCATTATTAAGTTTAATAACAGGAACAGCTCTTCCTTTAGCAATTGTTGAATCTTGTTCGATGTATCATGATGGAAATATTCTTTCAAATTATGACGAATGGTGGCAAAGACAAAATGAAAAATATTCTGATTTGAATATAGAAAAAGAAGAATTTGAAGATTTCAATTTTAAAAATGGATTTAACAAAGGAGATATTCTGTTTGTAATTGGAGTAAAACCAGAAAAAGTAGAAATTGGAGATGTTGTAATTTTTGAAGCAAATAAAAAAAATCCATTAATACATAGAGTAATAAGCATAAAAAAAGAAAATGACAGATATATTTTTTCAACTATGGGAGATAATAATAACGGACAGCTGAATATAGAAAAGTCCATCAAAGAAGAACAATTAATAGGAAAGGCTGTTTTTAGAATTGCTCCTTATATTGGTTGGAGTAAATTAATTTTCTTTGAATATCAAAAACTTCCAAGTGAAAAAGGATTTTGTGAAGAAAATTAGAAAATTTGGATAAATTTTTTAAAAAGAAATGTTTCCTATAATAAACTAAATTTTTTAAATGCTC
>CAZOOJ010000022.1:0-16220 GCA_964581415.1 Candidatus Woesearchaeota archaeon | reverse complement strand
GTGTCTCAGATTCCCTCTCAGGGCCTCTCCGCTAAGAGCCCTTACGGATCAATGGCTTGGTGGGCTATTACTCCGCCAACAACCTAATCCGCCGCAGCCCCATCCTTAGGCTCGAATTTCAGAGATAAATCGTTCCAGGGTATATCTCCTATCATGTATTAACCTCAGTTTCCCGAGGATATCCATGACCTTAGGGTAGGTTAGCTACGTGTTACTGAGCAGTTCGCTTTTCCTTCAAGTTCCGGAGAACAAAAAGAAAATAACTTGCATGTCTAAAAGCAAACCAGAAAGCCGCAATCGCCAGCAGGATCAACTGGATTTAACATCATAGATTATTTTTCAAAAAATAATCTCAGCGCATTCTTAAATATAAGATATCAAGAACACTTCACACATTTTTAATCCTAACTATAAGCTTAGAAACTACAACTCATAACTGCTTTTACATACCTCATACTTTAATGCTAAAAAATATCTTATTAAAGCACTCATTTGAATTAATAAATTAGCAAGAAATAAGTATTTAAATGTTTTGGATAAATTTGAATAAATTCTTTTGTGAAGTTAAGAGAAATTTTTTATTTATATTCTTAAATTTGATTTAAAGTATATAAAAATAGTAAGAAAGAGGCTGTTTTTGTGGAAGAAAATTAAGAACAGAAAGAAAATATTATTACATCTTTGAAGGATTTGTTTTTTTGATTTTGACTTTTTATTCAAATATCTTTTGGAAGTTTGTGAGATTGCGATAGTTTTTTTGAACAAATTTATGCTTATAATATTATAATTAGAATATTTTTTTTCAAAAAATAAAAACAAAAAAAGAAAAAATTATTCAAAAACTACAACTCCTTGACAGCATTTTCATTTTCTGAAGATTTGAAGAACTTTTTGGATAATCTAATCAGTACATTAAATATTTTCAATTAGTGAGTTTAAAATAAATTTTCATAGATTTTAAAAAGTCTATAATTTTCTTTTTATAATGATTAAAAATTCATTTAATTTCAGAGAAATTGAAGAAAAAATTAAGAAGTTTTGGGAAAAAGAAGAAATTTATAAATTTGATATTAACAGCAAAAAAAGAATTTATTCAGTTGATACTCCTCCTCCCACTGTTTCTGGAGAAATGCATATTGGAAGTGCAGGTTCCTATTCACAACAAGATTTTATTATAAGATTTATGCGAATGAGAAATTTTAATGTTTTTTATCCTTTTGGAACAGATGATAATGGACTTCCTACTGAAAGACTTGTTGAGAAAAAAAGAAACGTCAAATCAAAAGAAATGTCTAGAGAAGAATTTATTAAATTGTGCATGAACTTTCTAAAACAAGAGCTTCCTGGATTTATACAGGACTGGAAAAATATTGGAATAAGCTGTGATTGGAATATTAATTATTCTACTATCGACGAGCATTCTAGAAAAATAAGCCAATGGAGTTTTTTGGATTTGTATAAAAAAGGAAGAATGGAAAGAAGAGATGCTCCTGCAATGTATTGTCCTGAATGTAAAACAGGTGTTGCCCAGGTTGAAGTTGAAGACAAAGAAATTTCCTCTGAATTTGTTGATGTTATTTTAAAAGTTGAAGGAAAAGATGTAGTAATAAGTACAACTCGTCCTGAATTATTTCCTGCGAGCGTCGCTGTTTTTTATAATCCCAAGGATAAAAGATACAAATCCTTAAAAGGAAAAAAGGCTAAAATTCCCTTGTTTGATATAGAAGTTCCAATTCTTGAAGATGAAAGAGCAGATCCTGAAAAAGGAACAGGAATTGCTTATTGCGCAACATTTGGAGATCAGACAGATATGGAATGGCAAAAAGCTTATAATCTTCCAATAAAGGAAGCAATAGGAAAGGATGGAAAAATGACTTCTCTTGCCGGAAAGTATGAAGGCATGTTAGTTAAAGAAGCAAGAAAAGCAATTATCGATGATTTGAAAAAGCAGAATTTTTTAGTTAAAAAGAAAAAAATTATTCATACTGTTAATGTTCATGAGAGGTGCGGAACTGAAATAGAATTCATTAAAGATAAACAATGGTTTTTGAAATATTTGGATTTAAAAGATGAAATGTTGAAATGGGGCGCTAAGTTAAGATGGTATCCTAAATTTATGAAGCACAGATATGATAATTGGGTTAAAGGTTTGCAATGGGATTGGTTAATTTCTAATCAAAGGCATTTTGGAGTTTCATTTCCTGTTTGGTATTGTAAAAATTGTGGAGAGATTATCTTAGCAGAAGAAAAGGATTTGCCTGTAAATCCAATTAATGAAAAACCTTCTGTTAAAAAATGTCCGAAATGCGGAAGCAAGGAATTTATTCCTGAAAAAGATGTTTTTAATACTTGGTTTACTTCTTCGATGACTCCTCAGATAACAATTAGATTAATGCCTGAAAAAATTCAAAAGAAAATTTTTCCAATGAATCTTAGACCTCAGGCACATGACATAATTTCTTTTTGGCTTTTTAATACTCTTCTTAAATCTCAATTACATTTTAAGAAAAATCCATGGAAGGATGTTGCAATTTCTGGTTTTGTTACATTAAAAGGAGAGAAAATG
Organism: Candidatus Woesearchaeota archaeon; assembly: GCA_964581415.1. Classification (GTDB taxonomy): domain Archaea; phylum Nanobdellota; class Nanobdellia; order Pacearchaeales; family GW2011-AR1; genus CAYTGG01. The sequence continues at coordinate 13,654 of CAZOOJ010000022.1, read as the reverse complement.
TCAAAATCAAAAGGAAATATCATCAGTCCACGAGAAGTTGTAGAAGAATATGGAGCAGATGCTCTAAGATTTTGGGCTGCATCTTCAAAACTTGGAAAAGATTTTGATTATCAGGAAAAAGAAGTTATTGCAGGAAAAAAATTTATTGTAAAATTATTAAATGCTTCAAAATTTGTCTTTATGAATTTAAAGGATTTTGATAATAAAAAACCTAAAGAATTAGAAAAAACTGATGAATTATTTTTGAGCAAACTTTGTGTTTTAATTAAAAGTTCTACAAAAAATTTTGAAAATTATGAATACTCAAAAGTCAAGCAGGAAGTTGAGAATTTCTTTTTGAGAGAATTTTGTGATAATTATTTAGAGATTGTTAAAAAAAGAATTTATAATGAAAAAGGAAACAGGAAAAAATCAGCGCAGTATACTCTATATAAATCTCTTTTAGTCTTATTAAAAATGATTGCTCCTTTTATTCCATTCATTACAGAAGAGATTTATCAAAATTATTTTAGAAATACTGAAAAAGAAAAATCAATTCATATTTCTAAATGGCCTGAAGCAGATTTAATTGAAAAATCAGATGATAAAATTTTTGATTTGATAATTGAAATTATTTCAAAAATTCGTCAGGAGAAAACAAAAAATCAAAAAGCAATGAATTCTGAAATTATTTTAACAATTGATAAAAAAACAAAAGAAAAATTAAAAGAAGTTTTAAATGATTTGAAAAATGTTGCAAATGCAAGAGAAATTAAAGAGGGAAAGTTTAATGTGAAATTCTGTTAGATTTTTTTTAAAATATAAAATATGCTAAAATTTCCTGCTTTGCTTGAGTATAAAACTTTTAAACTTATTATATAAATTAATCTCTAATTTTAAAAACTCTTTTTTTCTTTACTTATTATGACTAAATTAACAAAATTAGAACTTGAAGATATTCTTGAAGTCTTAGAATTCCATAAAGGAAGGCACACGGAGTTAGTTAGCGTCTATATACCTTCTGGTTATGATGTAAATTCAGTTCAAAAACAGCTCGAAGCAGAAAAATCTACTGCTAAGAATATAAAATCTGCTACTACTAGAAAAAATGTTATTGATGCTCTTGAGAAAATTGTTAGATATTTAAAAAGTCTAAAGAAAACTCCTGAAAATGGATTGGCTGTTTTTTGTGGAAATATTTCAAAATTTGAAGGACAGAGTGATTTGCAACTATGGGAAATTGAACCTCCTATGCCTCTTAAAACCAGACTCTATAGATGTGATAAGGAATTTATTTTAGAATCATTAAAAGAAATGCTAGAGGTTTCAGAAATTTTTGGATTAGTAGTTCTGGATAGAAAGGAAGCTACAATAGGGTTTTTAGAAGGAAAGAGAATAGAAGTTCTTCATAAAATGACTTCAGGAATTCCAAGCCAGATTAGAGCTGGAGGACAGAGTTCTCAAAGATTTAGCAGAATTATAGAAGGTTTAACTAAAGAGTTTTATAAAAGAATTGCAGATGAGATGAAAAAATGTTTTTTTGATAACAATAAATTAAAAGGAATTATAGTCGGAGGGCCTGTTCCTACAAAAGATGAGTTTTTAGATGGAGATTATTTAGTGACAAAACTTAAAGAAAAAATTATTGGAAGAAAAGATATTGGAGGAAGTGACGAATCTGGTTTAAAAGAACTTGTTGCTAAATCGCAGGATATTCTGTCTCAGCAGGAAATTATTCACGAGAAAAAAGTTTTAGAAAGATTTTTCAAAACTTTAGGAGAAAATCCTGAAAAAGCAGCTTTAAAAGAGCAAGATACAAGACATGCTTTGGAATATGGTGCTGTAGATACTCTTATACTTTCTAGGAAAACTAACAAAAAAATTTCTAAAGAATTAAGAGATATTGCAGAAAATATAAGTTCAGAAATAGAGATAGTTTCAGTAGAAACAGAAGAAGGACAGCAATTTTGGAATCTAGGAGGAATTGGAGCTATTTTGAGATTTGAAGTTTAGAAACTTTAGTAATATAATCCTATATTTTTCATAAATTCTATATGGTTAATAAATTATATTAAAAGATATCTATAAACCAATTAGGAAATATTGCTTGAGAATCATCACAATGATAAACCTTGTGAATAATCTGATTAAATCTTCCTTTTAATTTTAGATTATTGTTTTTTATCAACTTTTTATTTTCATCTGATATTTCTAATTGTGGTGGTTTGAATATTTCTGGTTTAAATTTCAAACACTTCTCAAAGATATATATTCCCTCTTCTAGATAACTTGAATTTCTATTTGAATTAAATTCTTCGAATTCATGGAAGACACCATGTAATCCTAAAGTTTTGTTTAAATTTAAAATATAATCACACCATTCTTTATCTTTTGAAATAGGTTCTCCTTGAAATTTAGGAATTATCCATAGAATATCACTTTTTTTTAGATATTCCTCTGAGCAAGGAATTTTTGGAGAGACATCATCTATTTCTTTTTTAGATATTGCTCTGATTAAGAATAATGAAATAATCAAAGAGATTATAATTATCAATAGAATAGCCCCTTTTCTTTTCATAATCATATAAGGAGATAATACTTATAAATGATATCTCTTTTTTTAATTCATGAAAAAAGAGACTCTAGATGAACTTGATGAGGCGAAAGAAAAAGAGGATATAAGAAAAATAGAAGCAATTCTTTTTGTTTCTGGAAGATTTTTGTCAATGCAGGAATTAATCTCTTTAAGTAATTTAAATTCAATTATAATAAGAGAACTAATAAATCAACTTAAAGAAAAATATAACGACCAAAATTCAGCAATTGAAATTATTTCTAAAGGAGAAAATGATAATGAAATGTGGAAAATGGATGTTAGACAAGAATATTCTCATTTTGTTAATAAATTAGCAGGAGGAAGTTCTGAATTTTCAAAAGCAGAGCAGGAAACTTTAGCAATGATTGCTTACAAACAACCAATAAAACAATCAATAATCATTAAAATTAGAGGAAACAAAGCTTATGAGCACATAAAAAAATTTATGAATTTAGGATTACTTAAAAAAAAGAAATTAGGACATACATCTGAACTTTCTTTATGCGATGAATTTTATGATTATTTTAATGTTAGAGAGAACGAGAATCTTTAAAAATATTATATCTTGATAATAAGATGGAAACTTTGCCTATAATTTATCTTGGATATATGTTTATTTCAATTTATTTTTTATCATTATTTATTCTACTATATTTTAGAAATAAAAAGGATATTTTTGATTATCCAAAAACAAATAATAAATATTCTGTTTCTATTGTTGTTCCTGCTTTTAATGAAGAAAAAACTATAAAAGATACAGTAGAACAGATTTTGAAAAGTGATTACCTCTATTTAAAAGAAGTGATTGTTGTTGATGACGGCTCTTCTGATGACACATACAAAATCGCTAAGAAATTGGAAAAAAAATACGAGAAAGTCAGAGTTTATACTAAGAAAAATGAAGGAAGCAAGGCAGGTGCTTTAAATTTTGGATTAAAAAAAGTGAATTCAGAGATATTTGGAGTTGTTGATGCAGATAGTTATCCTTTAAAAGACTCTATTAAAAAAATGGTGGGTTTTTTTGATGATAAAAAAGTAGGCGCTGTTACATGCATATTTGTTCCTAGAAATAATAAAAAATTTATTGAGAAAATACAAGCCATAGAGTATAATGTTATTGCATTTACTAGAAAGTTGCTTGATTATGTTGATGCAATTTATGTAACTCCTGGACCTTTAGCATTATATCGAAGAGAGGCTCTAGAAAAAATTGGAGGATTTGATACAAATAATATGACTGAAGATATTGAGGCTACATGGCATCTTGCTTATGAGGGTTATCAAAGAAGAATGTGTCTTGCTACTAAAGCAACAACAACTGTGCCTAATAAACTAAAAGCATGGTATAGACAGAGAAGAAGATGGAACATAGGAGGTTTGCAATGTATTTCAAAGTACAAAAAATGTTTAGGAAAAAAAGAAATGCTTGGATTTTTTATTCTTCCTTTCTTTGTTATGCAATTGTTTTTAGGTTTAATAGGTTTAAGCATCTTTTTTTATCTGCTCACCACTAGAATCATAAGTAACTTCCTTTATACTCAGTATTCAATAGAGGTTGGAACTCCCTTAGTAACTATGAATGATTTTATGATTACTCCAAGTTTTCTTAATTATTTGGGAGTGATACTTTTCTTTTTAGGAGTGTGTTTTACTTTGATGGCTCTATGGATTCTAAAAGCAAAAGTTTTAACTAAGAGAAACATTTTTAATATGTTCTTTTATTTTTTATTTTATCTTTCAATATATCCTTTTATAATGATATCAGCAGTGTATAATTTTATTAAAGGAGGAACTAAATGGAGATAAAATGAAAAGCCAAAAATACAACTTTTTATATGCTTTGATAATTACTATAATAGTCTTTAATCTTGGAATTTTTATGGGATATATGTTAGAGTCTTCTAGAATTAATAAAGTCTCTGATTGGTATTCTAATTCTGAGAGAAATCTTTTAGATCAGAAAGTTCAAGAAAGAATTTTTGAAACAGTGAGTCTAGATTGTGATAATTTAGTTGAGGAAAATATAAAATTTGCAGATAGAATCTATGAAGATGCTCTTAAAATAGATAGATATGAAAAAGCGAGCAGAATTAATAAGGAGATAATTCAGCTTCATAAAAGATATGATTTAATGAGGACTCTTCTCTGGATGAATAGCATAAGAATAAAAGAAAAATGCAATTCAAATTACTCTAATATTGTTTATTTTTATAAATATAATGAACCTACTTTAGAACAAGAAGCAAAACAGAGATTCTTTTCTAAATTGCTTGAAGAATTAAAAATGAGATATGGAAATAAGATTATACTTATTCCAATAGCAGCAGATAATGATTTGCCTTCAATTGAACTCTTGATTAAAGAATATGAAATAGATAAACTACCTGTTCTTTTAATTAATGAAAACATAAAAATTATAGAACTAAATTCTATGGAAGATGTTGAAAAATATTTAAATTAACATCATCTTTCTAAGATATAAATATTAAAAAAACCTAGTTTTATGAATATTCTATGGCAAAATGCTCTAAATGTGGTGCTGAAGATAATGAAGTCAGATTGTTTGATGCAATTTCTAATGAAGGAATCATAAAGATTTGTGAGAAATGTGCTTCTGAAGAAGGAATACCTGTGATTAAAAAGACTTATGAATTTGAGAAAAAACCAGCATTAAAAAATCAGGAGAGCAATCTAAGAAAAATTGTAGACAGCAGAGTTGTTGCTAATGAATCTAGAAGAGAGTTTGCAGATTTGATTGACAATTTCCATTGGATCATTATGAGAGCAAGAAGAATTAAGCATATGACTCAAGAGCAATTAGGAAAAGAAATAGGAGAAAGTGAAAAAATCATAAAATCTGCTGAAAAAGGTTTTCTTCCAGCTGATTACAGGGATTTCATAAAAAAAATTGAAGATATTTTAAGTATAAGATTGTTTAATAAAGAAGCAAGAAAAAGAATAGAAGAGCAGGATAAAAAATTAGGTTTTGATTCTTTAACAACAAGAAGTTTAACAATTTCTGATTTGCAAGAAATGAAAAATAAGAAAGAGAGAGGAATTTTAGAGGAATCTGAGTTTAATAAAGAAGCTGAAAAAAACGAAAATAATCCAGAATTTATTCAGAGAAATACAGAAAAAAATAAAAAAAGCAAAGGAGATTTATCTCAAAAAGATATAGATAAAATAATTTTTGGAAAATGAGTCTATCTAAAATTGTTTATCCAGTTAATAGGATAATTGAAGTAATAGATGAAAAAGAAAATAAAATAGGCTCTTTTAGTAGTTATTCTCTTTTTGAAGAAATAAAAGGAAAGTTATATGAGAAACCTATAGGAAATATCCTTGAAATATTAGTAGATTATCTTAAGAAACTTCCAAGTGAAGCTAGAATAAGAAATAAAATACCCTATGGAGTAAAAAGAGAAATAAGAGATGAAACTGGAGAAGAAAGACTTTTTCAGCTTAATGAAAAAGTCTGTGAATATCTTAAAGAAAGAGGAATTCAAATTGAATGTTAATTCTATTATTAAGTAAATTTTTTTAATATAACGCAATCACAATCTTTTTAAATTAATTTTATTCTAATCTAATATGGAAATTAAAATTTTAAATAATTCAAAAGAAGAAATTGAAATTGAAATTGAAAGTTTAACTATAGCAGAAATTTTAAGAGTTTATCTTAATAAAGATTCAAATGTAACTTTTGCAGCATGGAAAAGAGAGCATCCTACTAAAGAACCAATTTTAAAAATTAAAACAAAAGGCAAAACTGCTAAAAAAGCAGTTAACGATGCTATTTCTTTAATTGAGAAAGATTTAGATAAAACTCTTAATGAATTTAAGAGATTAAAATAACCAATAGAGTATAATAATTCTTAAAAACTTCTGATTTTATTTCAATTATCACTGAAACTTAAATTATATTAAAAGAAAAAGATTCAATTTCACCCCTTTATTTATAGTTTAAAAGAAACTCTAAAAAATCTTTTCTTATTTTTATTACAACAATTTTTATTAATAGTCTTTTCTATTATTCCTCAGAATGTCTGATAACAAAATATCTGCAGGAAGTTATGATTTAAATAAATGGCTTTATGGAGGTTATGAAAAAGGAATCATAAGTATGATTGTTGGACCTGCTGGAAGTGGTAAAACCAATTTTGTTATTTTAACTGCATGCAGTCAGGCTAAAAAGAACAATAAAGTTATTTTTATTGATACTGAAGGAGGTTTTTCAGTTGAAAGAATAAAACAAATAGTAGGTGAGAATTATAAGGATATTCTAAAAAATATCTTTCTTATAGAACCTACAAATTTTAATGAACAAGAAAAATCTTTCTTAAATTTATTAAGAAGAATAAAAAAAGACCATGTGAATTTAATAATTGTTGATGGAATGGCTATGCTTTATAGATTAGAATTAGGAGATGCTATTAAATCAAAAGATTCTGAAAATATAAAAGAGATTAATAGAAGAATTGCGAGACAAATGAGGAATCTAGCAGAAATTGCAAGAAAACAAAAAATTTCTATTATTATAACCAATCAGGTCTATGGAAGTTTTTTATCTGAAGAAGATTGGAAAAAAGGTTCTGAAAGAGAAATGAATATTGTTGGAGGAGATTTGCTTAAATATTGGAGCAAGTGCATAATTGAATTAAAAAATGAAAAAGGAAAAAGAAAAGCAGTTCTATTAAAACACAGAAGTCTGCCTCAAAAAGAAATTAGTTTTGATATAAAAAATAAAGGCATTTTTAGAAGAAGATGGATATGATGAATTATAATAATCTTTTTAAATAATTTTTCTTGTAGATATCATGATTAAAATAATTAATGTCAAAAAGGATTTTTTTTCAGAAAATATTACTCCTCTAAAAGGATATTTATCTTTTTTAGACACTTCAAATTCAAATATATCTCTATATTTTTTTAATTCAGGAACTTTCTTAAAATCTGATAGGGAATTTTTAGATATTTTTCCTAAATCTGATTTATTTCAAAAATGGGAGATAAATTTGTTAAGAAATTTAGATGATTCCTTTTTAGGAAAATCTGAAGAAAGATTATTATTAAAAGGAAAAAGAGGACATTATTTTGAAATAAAAGAAAAGAATAACAAAAGAATTCCAAGTTTTTTAAGAGCCTTTCATAAAGGAGTTTATTATATGGATGAGAAGGAATTCTCTCTTAGAGATTTTTCTGATTTTAATGCGAAAAAAATAAGAGAGAAAATAGGAAGAAATTATTTTTCTGATGGCAATAGAAGAGGATTAAGAAATTTTCTATACAAAAATTCCAAAAGAAATTTTTTACTTTAATGAAGTTATAAATTCATTTAAACTTCTCTTTCTTTAATTCTTTATGTCAGACATAAAATTTGAGATTCTTAAAAAAGTCGCTGAGACTAGATTCAAATATAAGAATCTTGACACTATTTCTAATTTAGATTCTACTTCTCCTCCAAGTATTTTTATTGGTTCAAAACTTAGATATCCTCAAGTTAATGTTGGAATATTAAGTCCTTTAGAAAAAGAAAAAAACGCATGGATTTATGATAATGAGAAATATTGGGCAGAAAACAACTTTGAAATTAAGGATATTCTAAAACTTAGAAATAGTTTATTAAATTCAAGATTCAAATCAAATGTCTACGATTCCCGTTTAAATAAAAAGTTTATTGAACTTGCAAAAGAAATCGCAATAGCTTCTAAGCCAGTTGATATTGAGATAGAATTAAAAAATCGTTTGAGAATTGGAAGAGAAAGAGATAGAATTTTAACACCTTTAGGAATGAATGCTAATTTGAAAAATGCAAAAATTGTTTCAAATACAAAAATTGATTCTAAGTTAGACAAAATTATGAATGATGAAATAAAGGCTTCGCAAGGACTGAATATTTTATATAAAAATAATTTTGATGTTTATTCTTTAAGCAAAATTTTAAGTGTCGGAGTTTTAGGATTGAAAAAATCTAAAAGATTGATTCCTACTCGATGGAGCATAACTGCCACAGATGATACTATTGGAAAAAGTTTAATTGAAAAGATTAGAAACTATAGAGAAGTTGAAGACTATGAATTATTCTTTGGAGAATTTTTAGGAAATCAGTATGTAGTTCTTCTCTTTCCTAATATATGGAATTTTGAACTTTTTGAAATTTATTTGCCTAAAAGTTCTTGGAATTTTTCTTCTGAAATAAAGGCAGCTACAGATTATGAAGATTATTTTGGAAGAAAAAAATATGCTTTTAATACTGGAGGAGGATATTATGCAACTCGTCTTTCTATTTTAGAATATCTGGATAGATTAAGAAAACAAGCATCTGTTTTGGTAATAAGAATTGAAACTCCTTCTTATTGGGCTTCTTTGGGTGTTTGGGTTGTTAGAGAAAGTATAAAAAAAGCTTTGGAAAAATTATTTAGGAAATTTAAAAGTAAAAAAGAAATTCTTGAGAATGCAAAAATAATTTCACAATTAAAATTTAATTTTGACTGTTCTAAAATTTTAAATAGAAGCATTTTACTTAAACAGATGAAACAACAGAGAAAATTGAAAGAATGGTTTTGAGCTGTAAAAATTATAAATTAAAATTTATTCTTTTAATTATTTCCAACTAACTTTTACATCATCTGTTCTTTGTCTTGGTTTTATATCTAAATTCTGAGCTTTTTTTCCTTTAAAACTAATTCCTGATCTGAACATAATTTCTCCTAAAAAAGCAATCATTGCTCCGTTATCAACTAATAATTCATTTGGAGGACAAAAAAACTTAGCCTTTCTTTCTTTACACATCGTTTTACACATTTTCTGAAGTTTTTTGTTACAAGCAACACCTCCTCCTAAAAGCAATTCTTTTTTTCCTGTATGAGCAAGAGCTCTTTCTGCAGTTTCAATCAACATAGCAAAAGCAGTTTCTTGCAAAGAATAAGATAAATCTTCTAGTTTATATTTTTTAGAATCTAGTTTTTGTTTTAAATTTGTTAGAATTCCTGATAGAGCAATATCCATTCCTTTAACTTTATAGGGAATTTCAATATAATTTCCAAGGAAATCTTGTTTCTTTTTAGATTTCATAGCATCAAAATTTTTCGTAGAAAAATTTTTAGTGTTGCTTTTTTCAGCAAGTTCTGCAATTTTTGGCCCTCCAGGAAAACCAATTCCAGCATAACGCGCGAAATTATCAATAAAGTTTCCTATTCCTATATCTAAAGTTTCTCCAAAGATTCTATACTTCTTAGCTTCATAAGCAATAATTTGTGTATTAGCTCCAGAAGCATAAAGCATAACAGGGTCTTTTGCTCCAGTAATTCTTCCAATTTCTAGATGGGCAATACAATGGTTAATTGGAATAAGAGGTTTTTTCAATTTTTTAAAAAGCTCTTTAGAAAATTTTATTCCTTCAATTAGACAAGGAGATAAACCAGGTCCCTGAGAAAAAGCAATAGCATCTATATCCTCTTCTTTTAATTCTGCTTTGTCTAATGCTTCAAAATAAATTTCATATTTATTATTTAAATGATATTTCGCAGCTTCAACAGGAATTATGCCACCTTTCTGAGTTGTATAACTTCTTTTAACATTTGCTAAAATTTTCCCATTTTTAACAATTCCAATTCCAAAAGTATGTGCTGTTGATTCAATTCCTAAAATTATCATTTGTTAACTTCTCCATAGGTTTCTTTATCTCCAATATCATACCAAAAACCTTCTAAAACAAATCCATAAACTTTCTGGAATTTTTTAAAATAAGGAATTAGATAACCAGGCCCTTCTTTACAACTTTCTGTTTTTAGATATTCTTTAATTTTTTTTAATTCTTTTTTAGAATAAACATAAATTCCAGCAGAAATTAAATGAGATTTTGGATTTTTTGGTTTCTCTTCAAAAGAGATTATTTGATTTTTTTTATTCATCTGTAAAATTCCAAAATTTTTGCATTTATTTGTCTCCTTAATATAAAATAATCCGATGACATTGGATTTTTTTTCTTTAAAAAAATCAATAATTTTGTTTAAGTCAAAATTAAAATAATTATCACCTAATAGAACAAGCAAATCTTCTTTAATATTTTCTTTTTCAATTGCGAATACTAAATCTCCAACTCCTCCTAAACGAGTTTCATTTGTCGAAGTTTTATCGTTTATTATTTTAATTTTTTTTCTGCAATTAACAGAATTCCTCCATTTTAAAAAAGAATTATAAAATTTTTCATTACTGACAACAAAAATTTCATCAATATCCTCAATTTTCTCTACTTTTTTAACAAGATAGTCTAGAATAGGTTTTCCTTTAATAGGTAAAAGTGGTTTTGGTTTATTTAATGTAAGAGGATAAAGTCTAGTAGCATATCCTGAACATAAAATTACACATTTCATAAGATAAAAAAATAAAAATAGTATATAAAATTAATTAAAAAATAAAATAAAAAGAATTTTTATTATCTTTTTTTCTTTTTTGTTACTTTCTTCTTAACTGGTTTCTTTTTTGTTACTTTTTTCTTAGCTTTTTTCTTCTTTTTACCACCTCTAGCCATCTTTGCTTCACAGACATTTCCCTTACCATCTACATAATATAGATAATGTGGTTTTCTTTTAACAACATTTTTTGCAATAACTTTTCCCATTTTTACCTCCTTTTAATTTATTTAATTTTAATTCTGTTTTTTTAAAGGGATTTAAGTATTTAAATCTTTCTACCGACGAGAATTTTAATATTCTCAACGACATTTTTATTTTTTTTACTGATTGGTATTTCAATTATTTTAGAGAACTTTTTATTAGTTTTTATTCTAAATCGAAAAGGCTCGCCTTTTTTAAAACCAATAATTTCATTTTTATCGTCAAGCCAAAGAATCAAAAAAGGAAAGAATACAAAAAGAGAATGTAATGAATATTTTAATGTTTTAGAAAAATCAAATAAAAGAATTGGCGCATTTTCAAGTTTTCTGAACATCAATCCTCTAACCTTTTCAAAAAAATTGCATTTTTTAACATTTAAAATAATTCTTTTGTTTTTATATTTTAAATTTAGTTTCATTCTTCTTTTTTTTCATATTTGTATGCTTTATACATTCTGTTAACATTTTTTTCTGTAACAAAATCATGATATCGAAATCCTCCTCCAAAACTTTTTGGTATATGCATTAATTCATGAATAATTGTTTTGATTCTTTCTTCTTCTGGAAGTTTATCAAATCTTTTGGATAAAAATTCAAGCACATAAAACGCTTTAATTTCCAAAGCTTTTTGCATAATCTTTCCTAAACCATGACATCTCGCAATTGTTCTTTTTGTAGAGCTTCCATAACTTCTAAAACATTTTATTCTATCAATTTTTATATTTGGAAATAAAATTCCAGAAATCTCTTCAGCTTTTTTTTGAATATCAGGAGCAAATTCATATTTCATTAGGAAATAAAAAATAAAAGAAGTTTAAATAAATTATCTCACTATAGCTCGAGTATTCTTTAAGTAATTGTTAATGACAAATTAATAATTCTTAACACTTATAGTTAATTAATCATTAGTTAATATACTTTATATCAGTAAAATTCTTAAATTCAAATTTTCTTCTAAAATTATGATAAGAAAGATAAAAGAAAATGTCTGGCAGTTTTATTTTAAAAAATTTAGCTCCTATGTTTATCTAATTAAATTGAAAAATAAGAATATTCTTGTTGATACAGGTTCTCCTTTAGTTCTGGAAGAATTAAAGAATGATTTGAAAAAATTAAATTTATTGCCAGAAGACATAGATATTATTCTTTTAACACATAATCATTGGGATCATGCAGGAGGAATAATTCTTTTTCCAAATTCAGAAATTTATGGAAGTAAAAAAGATTTTGGAGAAAATCTTAAGAATATTAAAAAATTAAATATTCCGAAATTAAAAATAATAGAAACTCCAGGACATTCAAAAGGAAGTGTTTGTATTTTATACAATGGAATTTTATTTTCAGGAGATACTCTCTTTCACAGAGGAACAACCGGAAGAACTGATTTGCCTGGAAGTTCTGAAGAAGAAATGAAAGAGTCTATAAAAAAATTAAAGAATCTTAATTACGAAATTTTATGTCCTGGACACGGTTATTAATAGATTTCAATGAAATTTCGGAATTTTATTAAGAGAAATTGTTTTTCTAAAATAATATCCTTCTTCCGAATCAGGAGCATAAATCTCTCTTCCTTCTGAAGTATCACTATAGAAATAATCTGCAAATTCTTCAAAATCTAAAGGCTTAGCTCCTTTTAGTAAATTTGCTGTTAAAGATTCTCTTATCTCCAGAGCAACTTCATTTAAATGAGATACTCTGTAGATAATAAAAAAACAATTTTTAAAATTAATTAAATTCAATTATCTATTTCAATAATCTTTTTTCTTGAATTAAAGCCGAATTTAATTTTAATATCCTTTTTAAAATAATTCTTTAATAATTTTAGAAGAGACTTGTTAGCTCTATTATTTATAGGCTTTTCTTTAATCCAAATTTCATAATTATTTTCATTAATTTCTTTGATTTTTTCTTTAGAAGAATTTGCATGAACTTTGATTTTCATTTTCATTTTAAAATAATTTAATCAGAATTTCTATTTACTAAAACAATTCCTTCTTCATTTGAAAGAATTTCTCTAAGACGCTCTCTAATAGAAACTAAGGACGCTTTAATACCATACAAATCTGTTTTAAACTCAAAGATATCTTCACTAGAATAATTAAGATAAATCAAAAAGTTTTCATCAATCATGTGAATTAATCTTGCGAAATTTATTCCTCCATAATCAACTAAGATACCTTTTTTATCTTTTCTAAGAGAATAGCCTTCTCTCTCCAGCCTCTCTCGAATAAGAGATTTAGAATTTTCATTATCAAAATATTCTGTATGAATTAAATCTGAATCATAAAAATTCATAAAAAATCAAGTTTTATTAAGTTTATAAAAATAACTGAGAAAGAATATAATGTAAAAAATATATAATCTATCGAGTAATAATCTCTAAAGCATCTCTGTGTTTTAATTTATAGTCTTTTCCAAGAGGTTTTTTTGTTCTCGCATCTATCGCTTTGATGAAATTATTT
>CAZOOJ010000021.1:0-23405 GCA_964581415.1 Candidatus Woesearchaeota archaeon | reverse complement strand
CAAGCAGCAATAATTGGAAATCTTATATCAAAAACAAACAGAAAGAGTTTTCTAATTTTGCTTGGAGCAACAAACACTTTAGTCATGAGTTTTTCATTTATCTCTCTTTATCTAATTTCAAAAACAAGAACAGGAGCTGCTGTTGCAATTAAAGAATTGATTGGACAGATGTCTCTAAAAATTTTGATTTTGATTTTAACTACAACAATTTTTACAGGAATTATAGCTTTTTTTCTGACAATTTTTTTAGCAAAGTTTTTTTCTAAGAAAATAGAAAAAATAAATTATGTTTCTCTTTCTTCTTCAACATTAATTGTTTTATTTTTTATTGTTTTTTTAGTTTCTGGATTTTATGGAATATTGATTTTAATAATCTCAACATTCACAGGAATTTATTGTATTCTTTTAAAAGTGAGAAGAACAAACATGATGGGATGTTTATTAATTCCAGTAATTCTTTTTTATTTATTTTAAAAAAAGAAGTAATAGATTACTCCTCCGATTATCAAAACACCAAGAATTATTAAAATAATCCATATCCATTTTTTATATTTGGACTTTTGAGGAGGAAAATTTTGTTCTTGTTGTTGAACTGTCTGAGGAGAAGTTGTTTGTTTTTTTTGCTGATTTTTTTGATTGTTTTGTGAATTTGTTTTTGAAGGTGATTGGAATTTAACGATTTGGACTTTTTGTTTAGTGTTTGGTTGAATTTTTTTTTGATTTTGTGAAATTCCTTCTTGATTTTTAGAAGAAGTTTGTGCCTGTTTGTTCTCAAATCTAAATTTTTTTTCATCAATTTTTGGAACCTTTAATTTAGTTTTTGAAGTTTTTCTCACCATCTGTTTTGTAGTATTTGGTTTTTGTTTTGAAGAAATATTAGAAGATTGGGCTCTCATAGAAGAATTTTTTTTCTTTACACTTCCTAATGCAGAAGCAGCTTCCTCGACTATTCTTCTAGAATATCCTGAATTAATTAATTTCTTTTTTAAATCCTCAAGACTATACTTTCCAGAATATCTCTTAAGATAATTGTAAGCCTTTTCATCCACCATTTTTATAATTAAAAATAATCAAAGAATATTATAAATGTTTTGGTAAGATATTCCAGATTGAATTAATCAATTAATGCTCAAACCACTTTTCTAAACCTTCTTGTTTTTCAAGTTCTTTTCCAAAGATGCTGTCTATAACTCTTTTTACCAAATCTAAATTTTGCTGAGTGTATATTGGAAGATTATATCTTTTAGCTAAATTGGTTGCAAGTTCTAAATATTTCTTGATTCCTCCTTCATGAACTGTAAAAATTAATTTTCCTCCGCATTTTTCACAAACTCCAGATAAAGGAGGTCTTCTCATAATAGCGTTACATTTAACACATCTAAAAGATTGAATTGAAAAGTTTCTTAGATTACCTTTGATATCTCTTAAAAAATGTCTGTCAATCATCAATTTAGCAGTATCAGAAGTATTCACAGCCCTTAATTTTTCAACAAGCTCCATTTGGTGCTGAACTTTCTCCTGCATAGTTGAAAGATATTTATAACTAGAACATCTAACACCCTTATTAAAATCAAAAGTCTCGTGAGTATAACCTAAATTTAAAAAAGGATTTTTTCCTTCTTTTAAAACATCTTTAACAGAATAAATTTTTACCTCAGAGGAATGTTTTTTATTTTCAGCTTTTTCATAAAGTTCTAAAGGATATTTATTCTCAGAAAGAATTTCAAAATCAAGTATCTGATCATCAACTTCTCCAGCATTTATTTTTGCATTTAAAACTAAAGGAGCGTCTTGTGTTCCTCCTCTATGAGTTGGTAGAAATTTTCTAGAAAAATTTAGTAGAACATCTGATAAAAGCATTATCGCTGCTTCGTCTCCATCACAATCTCTTCTAATAGCTGCATGCATATAGGGGCTTGCTAATAATCCCAAATTCTCAGAAAAACCAATTATTCTAGAAACAACTCCTGCACAGTTATGTGGAGCCATACAGACTCCTAATTGCCCTACTAAATCTTCCCTATTTTTGATATTATGAAAGGATTTTAGCCCATAAAATCTAACCAAAAGTTCATCAATAAAATTACTAATTTTAATAAAAACATCGTCTGCTTTTTCATCAGGAGACTCAGGACAACTAGGAAGAAGAACATCATGAGGCATCAATTCAAGAATTTGCTCATCATTCTGAAGTTCTTCACCAAAAATATCTTTATCATATCCTAATTCTTTTAATTTTTTTATACTAACAGAAATTTCTTTTGGTTTAAAAGCTGTCAAAGGTAATTCTGTAGCATCAAATCTAATTGTTCCATCTTTATTTACTTGTAGATTATATTTTGCTCTTAAAATTCCTTTACAAAGATTTTCGAGTATATGTCCTTCAGAACTTGTTCCTCTAACTCCTTTAATTAAAAGAGGCATTTCCTGTTCGCTGATTTTTAATTTTTCTTTTGCGTTTTTTAAATAATAATTTATATCTAATGAAATCAAAGAAGAAGAAACTCCCTCCACATCTCCTCTTTTTTTATTAAAAGATTTTTCTCCATCTGAAAAAGAATATCTTCTTCTTGTTTTTTTCTCACAGATTTCACAATAGGGATAAATTGTTTCTTTATTGCAATTTTCACAATAATAAAGAGGAAAATTGCTGAATATTTGCCCTTCTTCACAAGCAGCTTGAATGCTTCTTAATCTTCCTCCTTCTCTTCCAACAGGAAATAAAAAATTTGGACTTCCAGTAAGTTTTCTAAGTTTAGCTTTTTCTGGTCTTCCCATCCGACTTCCAATAAACTCTCCAGCTTTGTCTTTAATCTTAAATTTAGAGAGATTATTAATTATAGATAAAACTTCTTCTGAATCTAAATTCTTTGAATTTAATTTGTTATCCTCAAAGAGTTTATCAGAAAGCTTATTTTCTATCTTCAAAATAGTCTCCTTAAGAAAAAAATCTTGTTTTTTTATCAAATCAGTATTCAGTCCCAGATTACAAAATAGAGATTTAGCTATTTCCTCTTCTATAATCACATTTTCCACACTAACAGTATGTTCGACTCCTAAAATCTCTAAAGCTCTTTTTCCTTTTTCAAATTTTTCTTCTTCTGATTTATAATAAGGAAAAATAATTTTTTTGTTTTTTATCCAAGAAAATTTAAGCCAATTTATTAATTCAAAAAACTGCTTCTTGTCTATCTGAGTCCAGAAAAAAATAAATTCCGGATGTAGAGGAATTTTATAGTTTTGGCTTAATTCTCCTGCTTTTTCAAAAGAAATATTAAAATAATTCTCAATTTTTCCACCTGCTTTTTCTAATTCAGAATTCCACCATTCTTCAACATAGCCTGGTTTTATTAACTGGGCATTTCTATTTATTACATCACTATAAGGAAATAGAATGTCTCCAAGATAAATAATTTCTTCAACATCAGAATAAACTTTCTTTGCTTCTTCTTTTGTTTTTATTTTTTTTACACTTCCATTAAAAAGCTTGACTATAGGACCATCAATAGAATCACAATTAGTAACAACACATCCTTTAGTTGGTTTTTCTATTTTTAATTGAGTTCCTGTAGAAATAAAACTATCTGTAATAACCATTGTTGCAGGATTTAAAGAAACAGCGCTAAAACCATTTACTCTACTTCTTCCATATCTCATTCTAAATCCTCCTGACATTGAAGGATATCCGAAAATAGGCCTTCCTGCAACCAAATCTTTCATATAGGTCGGTCTTTCATCAGACTCTTCTCCTCCTTTACTGCTCTTATCATGTAATTTGATATATTCTTCTAAAAAATCAAATCCTGTTGATTTTATTCCTTTTTTCTTAGCTTCATTTAATAATCTAAATCCTTTTGCTGCTTTTTGTGCTAATCCTTCTGAAAAAATCAAAGCCATTCCTCCTCTAATATAATTTGTATCGACTCTCTCTAAATTTTTATAATTAGAAACTTCGATTTTTTCTGTAGGTTCGCCTGCAATTTGAATAGGAAGATTTTTTGCTAAAAATCCAAATTCTTCTTCTGTTCCAATATATTGTAAATTAGTAACTCTTTCATGATAATCATAACATTCTGTAATATATCTCTTAATTTCTTCTTCTGTGGAGTCATATTTAGCATAACCAAAAAGTTCTCTTAAATAATCTATTAACATTAGAGCAATACAACTTGCTGTTGTTCCAGCACTTCTTATAGGTCCTGAAAAATAAGCAATAAAATAGTCCTTTCCTTCTCTGGTCTTTCCTAATTTCAGCCCAGTATATCCTTCAATAGGAGAAGAAACAACACCCAAAGTGATATATGCAAAACCAATTCTTATTCCTGCATCAATAGCTTCCAACAAACTTGAAAATTTACAGAATTTCTGTTTTGCAACTTCTTCTGCTATTTTAAAAACTACAGCAATATTTAATTTTCCATATTGCTTCTCTAATTCAGATATTCTTTTATCAATTCCAGAATTCGTCATTTGAGGATAAATAGTTGATATTAATCCAACTACTTTAGCAGCCATTGTTATTGCTAAAGGAATTTCAACTTTTTCCTCAGGATCAAAGTTTTTTGCTCTAGCTTCTTCAGCTATAGAATAGACTTTTCTTACTTCTTTTTCAAGATTTTTAAAATATTCTTCAGTATTCATTTTTTAAGGTTCAAAACGTTTCTATTTTATTCAAAATCAAGTACTTTTATAGTGCGAGTTTTTAAGTTAAGCATAGGAACTTTACAATGATCAGGTATATTTCCAAATTTTTCTTGATATGCTGTCTTTCCTTCCCAAGAGGAAACAGAAATCATTAGTATATTATTATAATAAGAAATAGCACTTTTATGAGAATGTCCTGCAACAAAAATATCTGGAATTTTTTTAATAAAATGAGTGTCTTCTTTACAAGGAAAATGTTGGACAGAATTATGAGTTGGTGCTAAATGCCTGTTTTTTAATAGATAAGCCATTATTTTTTCAGGAGAATTCATACTCCCGCCAAAAATAAGAGAAGGAACAGTATTAGCATAAAAAGGAAAAGAAAAACCATGATAAGTTAAAATGTCTAAACCTGAAAAATTTTCTTCTGCAGCAATATTAACCTGTGCAGGATTTCCTGTAAGGAAAACATTTTTTAGATTATAAAGAGACCATGCATATTTTTCATCATAGAGAGGCTGAGGCTCCATAAGCCTTACACCTTCATGATTTCCAGGAGAAATAATTATCTGAATGTCTTTTCTTATTTTTTCTAAAATTTCTGCTATTTGAATAAATTGTTTTTCTAAATCATCAATTTCTAAATCTTTCTCTTGATTAGGATAATTCCCTATACCTGTAACTAAATCACCAACAATAAAGAGATATTTTATTTTCTCAACTTCAGGAGTGTTTGGAAATTTCCCGTTTAAATAATCCACGAACTTCAAAAAATTTTCTTTCATAAATTTTTTACTTCCAAAATGTAAATCTCCAATAAATAGAGCATATTCTTCTTTAATTGCCTTTTTTCTTTGAAATAATCTTGAATCTGGAAAAATAATATCATTAACAAAAAAGATATTTCTATTTCCAGAACCTTTAAAACCAATAACAGAATCAAGAGAAATATCTTCAGCTTTTTTATAAATTTCTTGATTATCTTTATTAACTAAAATTTTTATTTTCCCTGTAAAATCTTCAACTTCAAAGAGAAGATTATTATTTTGAGTTACTCTTTTATTTGAAATCATTCCTATTATTGAAATTTTCTGTCTAGCACCACTTATTTTATTTATTGAAACTAAATTATCAAGAGAAGAGTGATCTTGAAGTATATTTTTCAAATTAATAAATTTATTTCTATTATGAATTAGAAAATCTTCAACTTCAATTTTTTTTCCTAAAATTAGGGGATTAGAATTAATTTTTATGTTCCTAAAATTTTCTTTTTTTACATAATTTTCTTGTTTTATAGAATCTTCTTGAATATTAACTTGTTCAGAAGTTTTTTTAGAGATTTCAATGCTTAATCCAAGTTTAATTTTTAGGTTCTCTAATTTTTCTTTTTTTATTGAGGGAAATTGAGAAAGAATTTCTTTAACATTATTTTTATTTTTATCAAAAAAATTTTTTGTTATGATTCTTTGTCCTGTGGTTTTGCTAATCCTCTCAATAATCAATTTTGTAAACTCAATATCCTCAATTTTATTGAATAATTCAAAAATCTCTTTATCTAATAAAAAGCCTTTTTTCATACAAAATTCTAATAATTCTTCATTCATTTTGATAATTTAAACTATTTTTAATAATAAAAAGAATTTTCAATTATTTCTTTAGATTTATTAATAATCTCTTTTGTTATTGCTAATTTTATTTCCCTCATTCTTCCACCTCTTCCTTTTGAGATAACTCTAACATTAATAATTCCAAGCATATCAAATTCCTGAATTATGTCTCCAACTCTTCTTTGAGTTAAAATTTCTGATTTATTTTTTTTACAAAGTTCTGTATAAAAATTATATACATCTCCTGTGAAAATAGATTCGTCTTTTCCTTTTTTTTGTTTTTCAAATAGTTTAATAATAGAATACAAAACTAATTGAAATTGTTTAGGCTCTGATTGAATAACATCTAAAATTTTGTCTTTTTCAATTTTATTATTTGCTTCATCTATATGTTTAATAAGAATTTTTTTAAAATTTTCTCTTTCTGCAATTTCACCAGAAACTCTCAACAAATCAAGAGCTCTTCTCGCGTCTCCATGCTCTCTCGCAGCATAAGCAGCACATTTTGCAATAACACCATCCTGAAGAACATTTTCTTTAAAAGCATCTTTAGATCTTTGAATTAAAATTTTCTTTAATTGCAAAGCATTGTAAGGAGGAAAAACAATCTCTTCTTCAGATAAAGAGCTTCTTACTCTTGGATCTAAATTCTCTAAAAAAGTTAAATCATTACTTATTCCTACAATACTTATTTGGGCTTTTGAAAGTTCAACATTAAATCTTGTAAGATTATATAAAAAATCATTTGAAATTTTTTTAACAGTCTGATCTATCTCATCAAGAATAAGAATAACTAATTGTTTTTTTGAGTTAAGAAATTCTATAAATTTATTATAAACAGATTCTGTAGGCAAACCAGTAGAAGGAACTTCTCCTCCAAGTTTTTTTATGAGTTCTGCTAAAATTCTATACTCTGTATCTGCAACTTTTTTTAATCTACAATTTAAATATTCTATTCTAATACCAAAATCAGAGTCTTTTTTGAATCTTTTTAAAAGTTCTTCTCTTACCTTTTGAATTGAAAGAGTTTTGCCAGTTCCTGTTTTTCCATAAAGAAATAAATTGCTTGTTCTTTCTCCTCTTAAAACAGGAGCTAAAATAGAAGCTATTTGTTTTATCTGTTCTTCCCTATAAAAAATATCTTTAGGAATATGATTTGACTGCAATACTGCTTTTTCTTTAAAAATAAAATTATTATCAAAATTTGAAAAAATTTTATCTAATTCTAAACTCATTTTATACTAACACCTATATTTCTAATGGAAAAGTTCTTATTAGGAAATTTTCCAACGATAGAAAAAAAAATTATTATATAAAACATTATAACTACTAAAAAAGAAAAACACCTATATTTCTAATGGAAAATCTCAGATTATAGAATTAAAATAGGAAATATGTTAATTATTAGATTATTATAGAAAATATGCTAAGTTATTAAATCAAGATAAGAAATATAATATAATATAATATAAATTATTAATAATATATATAATATATAATATAAATTTTTATAAATTAATTTAAAAAATAAAAAATAAAAAATTTCTTTATAAATCTTTCCATAAGAAATCACAGGGTGACTCTATATTTAAAAAATAACTTATATTTAATATAATTCTCTTAAATTCACTAATATATAAATTAATATATACTTTTAAGATTATTTAATTTTATAGAAAAATTTATAAATTATTCTCTTTTAACTCAGAATATGCAAGAAAATAAACAGATTTTTAGTTCTCTTATAGGTAAAATGATTGTGACTAAAGAAGGTAAAAGATTGGGCTTTGTTAAGGATATGACTTTTGAGACAAAATCAGGAGAATTAATAAATATAATTCTTAAAGATACCACAGCTTACACTAAAAATCTTAATTTGGAAAGAACAAATTCAAATGAACTTTTAATACCCCATAGTGCTATAATAGCTATAGGTGATTTTGTAATAGTATCAGAAGAAGATTTAATTTGATTCTATTAATCAAAAGATTTAAAAATTTAAATTTAATTTAATTAAAATGAAACTAATATCTTTTAATTTCGATAAAATTTGTGTAGAAAAAGGATCAAAGAAGATGGATGAATTGAAAATAAACACTAATATAGAGATTTTAGATATAAAAGAAGTAAAATCAGATTTTAAAATAAAAGGAGAACTTTTATCTGTTAAATTTAAGTATGATATAGAATATAGCTCTAATTTTGCTAAAATAAATTTTATAGGTAATATTTTATTATCTTTAGAATCTAAAGAATCAAAAAACCTTCTAAAAGAGTTTAAAAACAAGAAAATATCAGATTACTTTAAAATACCTTTATTTAATTTTATTCTGAGAAAATCCAATATAAAAGCTTTAGAATTAGAAGATGAACTTTCCATTCCTTTACACATAAGACTTCCTTATCTTAAAGAAAAAGAGAAGTAAATATTAAAAACATTTCTTTCTTTCATAATTATGAAAATTTCTGATGAGAACAAAGAAAAAATTTCAGAACAGATATTAGCTTTTCTTTATTTATCTTTTCCTAAAGCTTTTTTTACAAAACAAATTGCAAAAGAAATTATTAGGGATGAAGAATTTGTTAAGAAACTTCTTTTTGATTTAAAAAGAAGAAATTTAATTTTTGAGATTACTAAAAATCCTAAAGGAAAAAAATATCTTAAAAGAGCTAGATGGAAAATAAGTAATGCTGCTTATGAGATATATAGGAAAAAACAACATTAACTTTTTATATAATCCTCTTATTCTTATTTTATGGAAAAAATAAAAAATTCTTTTATAAAAGTTAAACAAGATATTGATTTCTTAAAAAGAGAAATTGTTTTTTTAAAACAAGAAATAAGAAATTTAAGTGAAAAATTAGGAGAAAATAAAGAAAAATCTTTGATAATAAATCCAACAAATAAACCTAAAAATCAGACAGATACGACAGATATTCCAACACATAATTATCCTTTTAAACCTTTAAAGACCCAAAATTTAGGTATTTCCACTGGAAATGGAGGGGTTCCAACAGACAGACAGACAGACAGACAGACAGACAGACAGACAGAAAAAACTCTAGATTTTTCTAAAAGATCAATAAATGATGCTATAAATGTTCTTAGTTCCTTAAATAATATTAAAAAAGAAATAAGATTAAAATTTAAGAATCTCACTGAAAAAGAATTTTTAATCTTTTCTACAATTTATCAGTTAGAAGAGCAGAATGGAAAAACAAATTATAAAGAGATATCTGATAAACTTAATCTTTCTGAAAGTTCTATAAGAGATTATGTTGGAAGACTTATAAAAAAAGGAATTCCTGTTGAGAAAAATAAAATAAATAATAAATTAATTTATCTTTCTATTTCAAATAAATTAAAGGAAATCGTGACTCTTCCTACAATCTTACAATTAAGGGATTTATAACTTATTAATTTTAATTCTTATAGTTAGTCCTTTAAACGACCAACTCTCTTTTATATCTTCTTTTTCAATAATTAACTCTAACTTTCTTTATTTTTTTCTTTTTTTAACTTTATTTTCCCTCACTTTTCTTTATTTTTTTCTTTATTTTTCCTTTTTATTCTTATTTTTGTCTTTTTTAATTCTCACTTTTGTTATTTTTAGTAACTTTTCTTTCATTTCTTCAGGAATATAAATCCTTTTTTTATTATTCTTTTCTATTATTTCTTCAACTAAATTCTCACTTTTCTGTTTTATATGGTTAATCTGTCCTCTAATAGTAGCTTTCTCTTTACCTAACATAGCTGCTAAATCATCATAACTTAATTTTATTTCACTATTTAATAAAATCCAAATAATTGCTCTTTCAGTGATTGAAAATTGGTCTAAATTTGGTGTTTGAACAGCTGTTTGAACAGCTGTTTGAACAGCATAAACAGCTGTTTGTTTATTAAACAGCTGTTTGTTTGTTGTTTTTTTATTATAAACAGGATTCAAATTTCCTATCATCTCTACTATATTTTTTAAATTTTCAATTTCATCTTTTACCGACGATAAATTTTCTTTTATCTCTGAGATTTCTCTTTTTTGAAGATTTTTTTCTGATTCTAGATGCCTAATCCATCCACTTACAGAAGTAACATCTTTTTTTACAGCATCAAAACCCTTTTTTGTTTCTTCTTTTAAATTCTCAATATCCCTCTTTTTCCAAAACCAAAACATAATTCTTATTAATTAAGATACTTTAAAAATTTTTTGTTTTTTTCCGTCGAAAAAAACATTCTTTTAAATTCAAAAAGAATAGTTAAATCTTCAAAAAAACACCTTTAAACACACTAAATGGTTGTTTAAAATACTTTAAACAGCTGTTTAAAACACCTTTAAACACCCTTAAACAGCTGTTTAAACAACTTAGTTATTTATTTATCGTCGATAAAATAATCTTTTATTTTTCATACAATTTTTTCTATTCTTTAGAAAACTAAGGTTACCTTAATGAACAATATTATAATTAAAATAAAAATTTTAAAAAAATTTAATTTTTATAAATAAAAATTATAAAAACCTATTTATTCTTTATTTTCTAATGAAAAAAAATTTAATTGAAATTCTGATAAAAGGAAAGAGATTTCAAAGAGAATTTAAAAAACAAATAAAAACTCTAATAATAGTTACTCTTGGATTTACAATTGCTTTTACATGGCGTCAGACAATTTTTGATCTTTCTTTAGCAATTGTTAAATTTTTTACAAATATCAAAAATTCTTCAACTCTAAGCATTTTAACATCTTTATTTATAACTATTTTAAGTATCTTTATAATTTATCTCACTTCTCATTATTTAAAGAATGGATATGATTATTAATATCATTAAAAACATCTATTAACTAAGGTTATCTAAGTGAACATAATTCTAAATATATTTTAAAGATAATAATTTATTTAAATAATTAGAATTATAAAAAAGATGGTCAAAGAAAGTTATTCTTTTGAAGAAGCACTAAACTTAACAGAAATTCTAAAAAATTATAATGCTCTTATTAGATGGTATGGAGATAAAACTTATGAATCTTTGGGGGATTCAGAAAAAGAATTTATTTTAAAAGAAGCTATTAAAGAAATTAAAAGAGAGAAACAAGGATTTAAGAATCTTCCTGAATCTTTTGATAAGGAAATAACTCAGTTAGATATTCTTCTAAATAATTTAAAAAAAGAATTAGAAAATTATGCACAAAGCTCACCTAAGAGCACAGATCTTACTTCTCAAGCCTTGAAAATGTTGCAGAATGTTCAAATAAATGACATTCTTATTCATAATTTAATTCTCCCTTGAAAACTTCGTACAACCTATATTGTCACAACCTTTTTTAGTTAAATTTATATACTTAGGGTGTCCTAAAAGAACGTGAACTAGATAATAAGTAACCTAAGTTCATATATAAAAGAGGAAAATGATAAAAGAAAATTCAAATTCAACTAAACCTTTAGCAGCAATCTATATTAGAGTTTCAACAGAGGAACAAGCAAGACAAGGAATCTCACTTTCAGCACAAGAAGAAGCTTTGAAAAATTATGCTAAAGCTCTTGGTTATGACTTACTTAAAATTTACAAAGATGAAGGAAAATCTGCAAAAGATCTTAAACATAGGCCAGCTATGCAAGAATTATTAACTGATGCAGAAATTAGAAAATTCCAAGCTATTTTTATTTATAAATTAGATAGATTTTCAAGAAGTCTTAGAGATTTAATAGAAACTATTGAAAAATTAAAAGAATGGAATATTGATTTTGTTTCATTGCAGGACAAAATAGAGACAACTTCTGCTTCTGGAAAACTAATGTTCCATATTATTTCAGCTTTTGCAGAATTTGAGAGAAATGTTACAGGAGAAAGAACAAAATTTTCTATGGACAAAAAGGCACGTGATGGTTATGTAGTAACAAGAGCTCCTTTTGGATATAAATTAGAAAACAAAAAACTTATTCCAAAAGAAAATTCCTATTTTGTTCAGGAGATATTTCAAGAATTTCTTAATAAAGATATCAGTCTCACAAAATTAGCAAAAAAATATAATCTTTCTGTTAATGGATTAAAAAAAATTCTAAAAAATCATACTTATCTAGGAAAGATAAAATTCGATGGACAAACTCATCAAGGTTCTCATCAACCATTAATATCTTCAACACTCTTTAATCATGTCCAAAATAAGTTGGAAAAATTAAGAATAAAATAGATTTTTTATAACAAAAATGCTTTTAAAATAATTCTGAGTTTTACTTAATGACTAAAAGAGATGATATCCCTAATTTAATTTCTTATGAAGGAGTTGTTTATGGTGGCTTAGATGAATCAAATCATGGAAATTTTCCAGAATATTTTTCATTGGTTTTATCTAATCTAAAAAAAGATTCAATCAAAACAGAAAAAATTGGTAAGGCTATATCTAAAAGTAATCTAAGAAATATTTTTAATAAAGTGTCTAGGAGAGGACACACTTTTCTTCAAGTGAGAAAAATCGATTACAATAGAATAATTCCAGATTATTTTATTGCATATGTTCTTGCAAGTTTATCAGAGGATTTTTTACCTTCAGACTTAGATACTTTTGAATTATTTATAGATGGAAAATTAGAATCCTCAAAAAGAATATATGCGAGAGATCTTCTTTCAGATGTTTATAATCTATCTAAAAACCAAATAAAAATTAGTGCAGGAGGAAAATACGACAAGAAATACCCTATTGTGAATATGGCTGATGGAATGGCAAGATATTATTTTAGAAAAAAACTTTCTGCATTAGAGTTATTATCAAATTCTCATAAAAGAGAACTTCAATATTTTGATTAATCATCTCTTAGAGCTTTGCCGTTTTTTTCTTGCTTTTGAATCTCCTGGTTTATATGCTTCTTTTCTTCTAACATCAGCAACTAATAAATTTCTATCATAATCTAAAAAAGCGTCTGTTAATTTTTTTGATTTTGTAAAACTTATGATTGATTTAGCTAATGCAATTCTAGCTGCATCTATCTGACTTTTTTCACCACCACCTTTAATTTTTATAGAAACATCAAAATTAATTTTTCCAACTATTTCCTTTACAATTCTTAATGGCTCTTCAATTTTTAATCTATTAAATTTTTCCAGAGTTCTATAATCTTTTTTATTTAGAGTTATTCTTCCATTTCCTTCAACAATTGTTGCTTTTGCCTTCGCTGTTTTTCTTTTTCCTGAAACAATTATCTTATCCATTTTTTACAACTCCTACTATTTTAGCATTTGATAATTCCAAAATATCTTTTGGTTTGATTTTTAATCCAGTAAACTCTGAACCTGCAGATCCAAGCACAAAATCTTTATTCAAAACTTTTTTATCAATAAACACAGGGATTTTTTGAGGAATTCCTATTGGAGGGTTTCCTCCTGGTATTGTTCCTAAGATTTCTTTTAATTCTTCTGGAGTAGCTATTTTCGGTTTTTTTATTTCAGCAATTTCAGATAATTTTTTTGAATCAATATAATCATTTCCTAAACAAATAACCACCACAGGTTTTTTCTTTTTATCAATAAATAAAAGTGTTTTAACTATGTTCTCTATGGGGATTCCTGTAGCATTTGCAGCATCCTGGCTTGTCAACCCGGATTTTTCATGCTCAATTATCTCTACATCAATATTTTTTTCTTTAATTAAATTTTTTATTTCTTTAATCTTATTCATTTTAAATCTTTTACTTCAATAAACTTATTAATTTTTTTATTTAACTTCATCTTATTTGAATTTTCAAATTCTTTTGGAATTTCATCATAACATCTAATCTTGTTATAAGCAATTTTTCCATTTCCTTTTCTAAAATCGGGTAACATTCCTCTTATAGTTCTCTTAACAATTTTTTCATTTAATCTTGAATGTTTTGGTCCTTTTTGACTGCTTCCTCCTTTCTTTCTTTTAATTCTAAAATTTTCTTGGATATTCTTTCTATTTCCACTTATTCTTATTTTATCACAATTTAACACTACAATTTCTTCTCCTTTAAGAGCTTGTTTAGCAACATAACTAGCTAATCTTCCTAAAATCGCTCCTTTTCCGTCGATAATTTTCATTCTAAAATTTTCAATCCTTTTGCTTCAGGATTTTTTTTAATTTCATCTGATATTTTTGAAAATTCACATTTTGCTTTTAATAATTTTTCTTCTGCTTTTTTAGAGTAATTTAATGCAACTAGACTTATTCTTTTACTTATTTCTCCTTGAGAAAGAATTTTTCCAACAATTAAAACTTTTTCACCTTCTTTTGTTTTTTTATCTATTTCATTTATATTCTTATTTTTTCTTTTTCTTCTAGGACTCGAAAGAATTTCTGCAATTTTAATCCAGCTTTTATTTTTTCTAGCAGCATTTATAGTATTAACTAACTCAGGATTTTTCTTTTTTTTTGTCTGTTTTTTTATTTTAGTATGTGATTTAACCATTTTAAATTAAATTTAGCAAGAAGTATCGACTTCCCGCTATAGCGTTAACTCGCAGGTAAAAATTCAAGATAATTTTGATTTATAAAACTTCTTATTCTGTAATTTCCAAATTCCATGCGGAGTACAGGATTTGAACCTGTGTAGGCACTAAGCCAACAGCTTTTGAGGCTGTCCTGTTTGACCACTCCAGCAACTCCGCAGATATGCGCTTAAAACTTGAAATTAAGCATTATCCAATATATAAAAAACTTTAGAATTCTTATATCTTTTTTGAAACTTCTTTTAAATCTTTCTTCAATTCTTCAATAGATTTCTTTAAAATATCTTTGACATCCAATTGCCCGAAAGATTCTACTGTGATTATAATTTTATTTGAAGGATTTATTTTTATAGAATCTTTTCCTGTTTTTTTACATTCTTCAATACAAACCTCACAACCATCACATTTTTCCTTATTTTCTGCAATAATCTTTCCATCTTTTAGTTTTAAGACTCTTTTTGGACAAACATTAACAATTTCTTTTGGACAATCCTTATCAATTTTAATATCAAAAGTATTTCTATAGAATATTAAACCAGGAGAAAATTTTGAATGATCTTTTCCTCTTCCAATATTTAAAACTGCATTTAATTTTAATTCTTCATTCTTTTTTAGAAAAGTTATAGGCATTTTATCAAAAACAACTTCAGCATTTCCAACTAAATCTTTAGAATAAACAAATCCTTCTCTTTTTACATCTAATTTTAATTGTGGAAGTTTTTTTACATCTATATTTTTATTTTTTATTGGAATTAATCCTAATCTGTGAGCAATTGTTTCATCATATAATGGAGAATCATTTTTATATATTTCAACTTCATCTATTGCTGCGATAGGAATAAAACTAATATATCTTCTTATAGCATTAATTAAACTCTCGTTTATTTCTGCTTGAAATTCAATTTTATCATCTTGTTTGTTTAATAGTTCCATTTTATTTCTTAATTATTTCTATTTTTAAATTTATTTATGGGCGTCTTCCTCTTCTACCTCCTTTTTTCTTCGGACCTCCTCGAGGAATTCTAGTTATCTCTAAAATATTTAATATTTTAAATCCTTCTCTTGATAAACTTTTTACTATCGCATGAACTCCTGGACCAGGAGCAGGATTTCTTGTTTTTGCTCTAAT
Source organism: Candidatus Woesearchaeota archaeon (assembly GCA_964581415.1). GTDB lineage: Archaea > Nanobdellota > Nanobdellia > Pacearchaeales > GW2011-AR1 > CAYTGG01. The sequence continues at coordinate 7,568 of CAZOOJ010000021.1, read as the reverse complement.
TCTTACAAATAAAGATTTAATTCCCAAATCTTTTATTTCTTCACCAATTCTTTTTGCAATAAACATAGCAATTGTTGGATTAGCTTTAAGTCTGTCATGTTTTGTTACAATTCCACCACTTATCTTTGAAATTGTTTTTCCAGACATATCTGTGACATGTGCAATCGTGTTATTAAAGGAAGTATATATATTAACAACAGCTTCAATATTTTTTTCTTTTTCAGTCATTTTTCTTCTTATCTTTTATTTCAATTTTATTTTCTAAATTTATGGGCACAATATATGAAGGGCTGTCCACAATCTTTCCATCAATTAAAACTTTTTTATGAACTACAAGTTGTCTCGCATTTTTTATTGTCCGAGCAAGTTCTTTTTTTACTAAAATTGTTTGAAGTCTTCTTTTTAAGTAATCCTCTACTTCTAATGTTAAAACATCTCCAATAGAGTTTACATTAAACCCTATTTCTTTTAATTTATTAAATAGAATTTCTTGTTCTTTTGGAGATGCAGAAATTCTTTTTTTAGCTTTTTCTCTAATAGATTTAATTTTTGATTCAGCCTTCCAAATTTCTTTCTTATTTTTTAATCCAAATTCTTCTTTTAAATTAGCTTCTTTATCAATTCTTTCTTTATCAAAAGGTCTTTTTGGTTTCGAATATCTTTTATGTTTTCTTTTCATTTTTTACTCTTTCTTTTAATTCCCGCTCCTTTTCTTCTGTTTGGTCTGAAATTTCCTTTTGTTCTTTGTCCTCTAGATGGAAGTTTGGACATATGTCTGAATCCACGATAACTTTTTATTTTTTTTAACCGTTTTATATCAAAATCTTTTTGCAATTCTAAATCGCTTCCTATAATATGCTTATCCTTTCCTGTTTCAAAATCTTTTCTTCGATTATTAAGATGTGCTGGAAATTCGTTATTTTTTACTAAATCAGTAATATTTTTTATTTCTTCTTTACTCAAAGAGCTTATTTTTCTTTTTTTATCAATCTTTAAAAGCTTACAAATTGCATTTGAGAAACTCCAGGAAATTCCTTTTATTTTTGTTAAACCAGAGTAAACACTCATTCCTCCATTAATATCTTTAGAGAGAATTCTAATTATTTTTTCTTCTTGTTTATCTTTTTCTGTTTTAGAATTTTCCATTTTAATGTATAAAGAAATTGTATCTCTCAAAATTTGTTAATTCTTGAAGAATTCTTTTTTCAATAGCTTTTGCAGGATCTGGAAGATTTTGAATTCTTTTTTTCATTTCTTCAAAACTTTCAAAAGGTTTTTCTTCTTTTTGTTTTAAAATTTCTCTCATATGCTTTTTTCCAAATCCAGGAATTAATTCTATCTGATGAATTCTCTTGTTTATAGCCTCTGCTGTGTTAAAGAAATCTACGAATTCCTTTTCTCTCTCTTTTACTACTCTTTTTGTAAATTCTTGTAATGAATATTTTGCAGATTCTGTAATCTTTTCTCTGGGAAGTCTTCCAAGAATATAATAAATCTTTTCTCTTTTACCTTCTCCTATATAAACTCTTTCTCCAATTTCTAATTCTACTCCTCTACGAGGAACTAATTCCAAAAGAATTAAACTTTTTTCTCCTATAGCTTGTATTACAGGAATCATTCTTTTTTCCAAAGGATATCCATTGGGTAGATATTCTAATATTATTGCATATTCTTCTTTTTTCATTTTCTTCTTTATTTATTCTCTTTAATTTTTTCAAGTACCTTTTTTGTTTCATCTTCATCTAAGCTTACATCTACAAAAATTTTATTTAAATCCTCTTCATCTTCAGGCATTAAATCAATTATCTTTGCTATCTGTTCTTTCTTTATTTTCATTAAATCTAACTTTTCAATTTTTTCTTTTAATTCTTTAACACTTTTTAAATCTAATTTTGAAAATTTTTTAATAAAACCTTTTAATTCTTCTCTTTTATTTTTTTCAGTTTTAACTAAGTATTCTGCTGCTTCTATCATACTAATTGGTTCATTATTTTTTATCATTTTTGCATATCTAAATAGGCTTTATTTTTTTTAAATGTATTGGCTCTATTAAAAATTTTTTTTCTTTATTTCCATCTTTGACTTTAACAATATACACTTTTCCTCTTTTTCCTCTAATTATTCCTGTTTTACCTTGTAATCTTTTTGGAAATCTTGCTTGTAAAGATTTTTCTCTTATAACAGAGACATAATCGCCTTCTTGAAGATTCTGAAAATATTTGCTAAACTGCAATTTTCCTTTTTTTCTTATTGGTTTTCCTTTTATCATAAATAACCGAGAAATAATCTATTTAAAAAAGTTGTCTTTTTAGAATCAATTTTTAAAATTAGGATAAATCTCCTCTTAATTTTGCTTCTTTCATATTTCTAATTATTGCATCAAACATCTTTCTTCCAAAAACACCTATACCACATTTTTCACAAAAATCAACTATACAATCATCAGAGAGTTCTGCTCCACAATATATGCATTTTTTCATATTAATCCTCTTTTTAAATTGAATTAATTTAAAGAAGAATTTAGTTTATAAATTTTTTTATTTATTATTCGTATCTGAGAGCATCAGAAACATTTGTTCTGCTAGCTTGAATTGCAGGAAGTGTTCCTGATATTGAGCCAATTATAAAACTGAAAATCAAACAACCAATAATCAAATAAAAAGGTGCTGATATTGAAAGAAGTTCTGTTTCAAATTGTGTGATAATAATAAATTCTATCATTTTACTTATTCCATATCCTAATATAATACCAACAATTCCTCCAACTAAACCCAATAAACCAGATTCAATTAAAAATATCCATAATATATCAGAATTTTTAGCACCAATAGCTTTCATAACTCCAATTTCTCTTGTTCTTTCTAAAACAGAAGTGTACATTGTATTTGCAATTCCAATAGCACCAACTAAAAGAGAAATTGCTGCAATTCCTGCTAAAAAATAAGTAATTATTCCTAAAATATTTTTAAAACTTTCTAGTATTTCATCTAATGTTAAAATAGAAAAGTCCTGATTTTCTTCTTTTAAATCCCTGAATTTTCTTAATTTTCTTTCAGTTCTTTCCGCAATCTCTGATACCTCTTCACCTTCTTCTACTTGAAGCATAATATAATCAACTCTGTTAGGAATTTCAAATATTTCTCTAAAACTTTCAATATCTATCATTATTGCTTTATCATCTTCAGGGTTTCCAATAAGCTCCATTATTCCTTTTACTTTTACTTTCTGTCCATTTATCTCTATTTTGTCTCCTACTCTGATTTGTCTTCCAAGTAAATTTTTTGTTTTAAAATGATTTCCTAAAATTACAGAATTTTTATCTCCTTTTTCCAGAAATCTTCCTTCTTCAATTTTCAATGCACCAACTTCAAGATAAACTTCTAGATTTTCTGGAGGAATTCCCCAAACCATGAAATATCTAATTTCATCAGAAAATTCTACTTTTGCATTGGCTGCTACAAAATAAGAATAATCTTTTATTCCATTTACTTTTGAAACAACTTCAATATCTTCTTCTGTAAGAATTGTCACTCCTGTGCTTCCTGGAGAAGCTAAAAAACCTGTTTTAGGTTGAATAAAAAATTTATCAGCTCCTAATAATTCAAACTGCTCTTCCACAGCTTTTTCAAGTCCTAAAGACAAAGAAATTAATGTGAAGATTGTTGCAATTGATATAAAAATTCCAATTACAGTTAACCAGCTTCGAAGTTTTCTATTTTTTAGATTCTTAAATGCTATATTAAAATATTCTGATTTCATTTTTCAAGTTCTTAGAGCATCAACTATCTTTAATTTAGAAGCTTGCAAAGCAGGAAAAACTCCAAAAATTATTCCTACAAAAAAAGAAAATCCAATTGCACTTAACAATAGAGGATATGAAATTGTAACATTAAATAGATTTCCACCTAAAGCATTATTTGCAATATTTGCAATTCCAATGGCTCCACTTAAACCAATAACTGCTCCAACAATTCCTCCAACTAAACCCAATAAACCAGATTCAATTAAAAATATCCATAATATATCAGAATTTTTAGCACCAATTGATTTCATTACTCCAATCTCTCTTGTTCTTTCTAAAACAGAAGTGTACATTGTATTTGCAATTCCAACACCTCCAACAATCAGAGAAATAATAGCTATACCTATAACAATTGTATTGATAATATTCAAAATAGTGTTAATAGAATCTAGAGCTTGTAAAGGTGTTTCAACACTAAAACTTTCTTCTCCAATTTTTTCATGTCTATCTTCTCTTAATTTTCTTTCAATTTCTTCTGCAACTTCCTCTACTTTATCTTTATTCCTCACTTTAGCAACAATTAAATCATATTCATCTTCTATTTCTAATAATTCTTCTAAATTTTTTGTAGAAATAAAAGCAACACTATTTAATTGAAAACTGCTTGATTCTTCTAATATTCCACTTACTTCAAAAATCTTATTGTTAATTTTTATTTTTTTCCCAATTCTAATTTTTTCTTCAAAAAAATTCTTTGCAAATTCATTTCCTAAAATAATCTCTTTTGTTTCTCCTGATTCTAACATTTTTCCTTCTTTTATCTCTGCATTAAAAGAATCATAAACAAAATTTCTTTTTTCTTTATCTTCAGGAATATCTGTAATATATCCAAATTTTAAAATTCCCTCATATTCAAATTTTACTATTCTTATTAGTCTTGTAATAGCGAATTCAACATCATCAACTTCTTCAATAATCTTTAAATCATTTTCATCTAATTTTTCAATAACAGTGCTTCCAGGAGGTCCAAAACCTGTTCCTTCATTTTGAATTGTTAGTGTATCTATTGAGAGACTTCCGAACTGTCCTATTACAGCTGTTCTTAATGCACCTCCTAAAGAGATTAAACTTACAACAGCAGCAATACCAATAAAAATTCCTAAAATTGTTAACCAGCTTCTTAATCCTCTCTTACGAAGATTTTTTAGTGATAACGAGAAATATTCTCTGAACATGGAAGTTACCTCTCTGGTAATTCTCTTTCAGAATCAAAAGGTTTTCCAAACTTCTCTAAGATTTTATAATTAGCTATACTCTTAAATAAATCATTCACTACTTCATCTGGAATATTAGATATTGGACATAACTTCAATAATTTTTTGTTAATTATAGGCTTGTGACTATTATCTTCTTTTTCTCTAGCAACACAAGGTCTTCTAGAAACTCTACAAAAATAAAAATTTTTCCAACTTTCAGGAAGATACGCTAATCCTTCTTTTGGATGTTTAATTAACTGCGTACAATAATTTTCTTGATAAACTTCTTTCTTTTCTTCCATTCTCAGATTCCTTTCCTATTTTTATTATTTCTTCTTCTTTTCTTAATTTTTCTATAAATAAACCAGATTATTAAAAGTCCAAAAACAATTCCAATATACAATCCAGCTTTACTTTTGCTTATTAATCCTAATTCTAAAGCTTCTTCTGAAGTATAAACTTTTACAGGAAGATTTATTATTTCTGATTTATCTTCATTATCAAAATTCTTATAATCTACTCTAGCATTTAATTTTGGCTCTGAGTTTTTAAAAATAACCTCAAAACTTGCAAAGTCAGAATCATCTGAATCTATATTTCCAATATAAACTTTTTCAGAAGAAATTAATTCAAATCCTTCTGGAAAAATTTGAACAGAGACAAATTTCACTTCTCCTAAACCTTTATTTACTATCTTTAATAAAACTTTTCCTTTTTGCCCTCTAATTCCATTATCAGTTTCAACAGAAAAATCAATTTCTGTTTTAGCACTAACTCTTATTCCAAAACTTCCAGTTTTTTCTTTTTGAGTTGCATTTAAATTTTCAGCATTAATATATTTGACTGTATATGGAATATTATAATCTCCAGGAATAATATCTGTTGAAGCTTTTAGAGTAAATGTTACAGAATCATCATCATCTTCATCAAGATCATCAATGTCTTTTTCAGAGCTTCCTATAGATATAAAAGGAATTTCTTCTAAATTCAAAGAAATAGAGACATCTTCTATATCATAATTCATATTATTTTCAATTTCTATTTCAATATTTTCCTGCTCTCCAGGATAAATTGTAATATAATCTGCATCAACAATCAGAGCTGATACAGAATTTAAAGTTAAAACTAAAAAAATTAATGTGAATATTATAAGTAAAAATTTGGAGTTCATTTTATGATTTTTTATCTAATTGATATCTCTTAGGGGAATTAATAGAATTAACTATTAAATTATCTTCTAATGTTAATTTTGATTCACTAAATTTATTAAAATCTTCATAAAAAGTTACTTTTTTTATTGGTAATTCTTTTTTATCTAAGACTATTAAAGTTGGATTTAAATAATTATGAGAATGATAATCTATATTATGAGGTTTTTTTTCATTAATAAAAATTCCTGTAAAATCTTTAATTTGAACTTTTTCACCTATGTTAATTTCAGCTTTTTCCCATTCTTCCCGATTATTAATTACAAGTATTTTCATTCTCTTTTTTCTCATTGATATTTTATAAATCTTTCTTTTTAGTTACTTCTATTTAATGAATACAATTATAAATTTAATTTAAACTTTACAAGAACTTTTTTCTTTTTTCCATTTATTTCCCATTTTTTTCTCAACATTTTCAATCTTTCCATCTCTTAAATAATAAATTATATTTGCATATTTTTTTGCTAATTCAATATCATGAGTCACAACAATTATTGTTTTTCCATTTTTATTTAATTTTTCCAAAAAATCCATAATTTTATCTCCTGTTTTTGTGTCTAAATTTCCAGTAGGTTCATCAGCAAGAATAACTTCAGGTTCATTAGCCAAAGCTCTTGCAATTGCAACTCTCTGTCTTTCACCTCCTGAAAGTTTATTTGGATAATAATCTACTCTACTTTCTAATTCAACTATCTTCAGAAGTTTTTCAGCTCTTTCTTTTCTTTTTTCTTCATTTACTTCCTGAAAAAGCATAGGAAGCATGACATTTTCTTTAACATTCAGATTTGGAATTAAATTAAATTGCTGGAAGATAAATCCTATCTTTTTGCCTCTTATTTGTGCTAATTCAGATTCCTCTAATTCTTCTATATTTTTTCCATCAAGATAGATTTCTCCTTTTGTAGCATAATCTAAACTTCCTATTAAATTCATGCCTGTGCTCTTACCTGAACCAGAAGGCCCCATTATTGCGACAAAATCTCTTTTTTTTATTGAAATATTAATACAATCCAAAGCTTTTACTAATGTTTCCCCCATTTCATAATATCTCTCAACATCTTTGAGTTCTATTATATTTTCCATAAATTTCAGAGATGATGGGTGATATTTAAATTTACTCTTTTTTCTTTTTTTGAGCTTAAAACATAAGTTTTAAAAATGAGAATATAAAAGATATATTATGATAATACCAATTCGCTGTTTTTCATGTGGACGTCCCATAGCGCATCTCTGGGAGGAATTTAAGAAAAGAACTTCTGAAGGAGAGTCTCCAAAAAAAGTTTTAGATGCTTTGGGTTTGGAAAGATTCTGTTGCAGAAGCATGTTTTTAGGACAAACAGATTTAGTTGAGCTTATAAGCAA
>CAZOOJ010000020.1:0-4427 GCA_964581415.1 Candidatus Woesearchaeota archaeon | reverse complement strand
AAAATGAAAAATAAAAAAGCAAATCTTCCTATAACGATTCTTGTAATAGGAATTGTAGCACTCTGTGGATTAACAATTTTGAGCTTTATAATTTCTATTAAAAAATTTCCTTCTGAAGAATGGGGTTTTGAACTTGTTGAAAAAGTAAAAATTGATTTAGATAAATTTTATTTTTATAAAAATGTTGGATTTATAGATGAAGAAGCTGCTGAGAAAATAAATGCAAACTTTTATTCAAAAGAAAATAGATTAGAGATAATAAGAAAAAGAGAAAATGTAGAAGTTATTTATAATGAAATTTTGAATAAAAAATAATAAAAAGTTTTATAAATAAAAAATACCTGAATAAACTATGAAGAATAAAAGAGGGCAAGGATTAAGCACTAATGCAATTATTCTTATTATACTAGGAGTTGTTGTCTTAGTAGTTTTGATTATAGGATTTACTGTTGGCTGGGATAAAATTGCTCCTTGGATATCTTCAAATAATGTTGATACAATTGCTCAGCAATGTGAAGTTGCCTGTTCTACAGGAAGTGTTTATGATTATTGTAGTATGAAAAGAACATTAAAAGTTGAGGGAAAAGAGGATATTACAAAAACCTGTTATGAACTTGCAACTAATACTTCATATGACTCATATGGAATAGATGAATGTCCTACCTTGGAAAATAAAGGAGAGTGTAAAACAACATCTGAAGGAGAATCACAATCTGAAGAAGATGAATGATAATTTTTTACATAGTCATTAAATTATTTAAATCACTTTTTCTTCTTTTAATTATATAATATTTAAGTATTCAACATGGCAAAAGCAGATTCTGAAAGAAGAAATAAAAGCAAGAACAAGAAAAAGGAAAAGAAAAAACATCCTTATAAAAAAGGTGGAAAATATAGAAGTTCTGAATTGAAGAAGAAATAATTTAGTTAATGAGTTTTAATTAATAATAGAGAATTGAAATCTATTGTGAGAATATATTCTTTAGGAATTTATTATGTAGAATATTTTGAATTTAAAAGTTATGTTAATAAGTTTTTTATTTCACCAATTATTTAATCAATTCTAATAAATTGCGAGCTTTAGAGAGCAGTATTTTTATAAACAAGATTTGCTAATTAATTCTATGTCTGAAATAATCTTTTTGATAATCATAGGTTTAATATGGCTTCTATTTGCGAGTTTGTCTGATTTGAAAAAAAGAGAAGTTGCGAATTGGGTTAGTTTTTCATTAATAATTTTTGTTTTAGGATTTAGATTTTTTTATAGTTTGTTTTATCCCAGTTTTAACTTTTTTTACCAAGGTTTAATTGGTTTAGGAATCTTTTTTGTATTATCTAATTTGTTGTATTATGGAAGAATGTTTGCAGGTGCTGACGCAAAATTAATGATTGCTATGGGAGTTGTTCTTCCTTTTTCTGGAAATTTTCTTGTAAATCTTAAAATCTTTATTTCTTTTTTTATTTTATTTCTTTTTGTTGGAGGTTTTTATGGCTTGATGTGGTGTTTTGGTTTGAGTTTTAAAAATTTTAAAAATTTTAAAAAAGAGATTTATAAACAATTTAAAAAAAATAAAAAATTATTTTATTTTACTATTATTTTTAGTTTACTTTTAATGATTTTAGGATTTATTTTAAATTTTAATTTAATTTTTTATTTTGGAATTTTCTCTTTTGTTATGTCTTATTTATTTTTATACGTAAAAGCTGTTGATGAGGGTTGCATGATAAAAAAAGTTTCAGCAAAAAATCTAACAGAAGGAGATTGGTTGTATTCTAATGTTAAAATAAAAAATAAAGTTCTTAAAAGTAATTGGAGAGGATTAAGCAAGAAAGAAATAAATTTATTAAAAAGAAACAAAAAGACAGTCAGAATCAGAGAAGGAATTCCTTTTGTTCCTGTTTTCCTTTTTAGTTTTTTAGTTTTGATTTATCTCTATTATGCTAATTCTCTTTTATTTTTAGGGAATTCTTTGTGGTAATCTAATACTTATTTCTTCTGATTTTTTAGAAGATTTTTTGAATTTAACTTTTTTAATCTTTTTTGATGATGATTTTTTTTCAAGCTGCTTTTGAAGTTTTTCAAGCTCTTCTTTTTCTTCTTTATGTCTTTGTGAATTTAAGTTTTCATTATCATATCTCGGAAGAATATTTATTATTCCATGTTCTAATATGTTTGAAGTATTGATTGAAATCTCTTTTGGTTTTAATTTGAATTTAATTTTTTTTGCAATTTTTTTTGCTAAAGAAAAAGCACTTTGAGGAATTTTTTCAGTTGAAACATGCTTTTTTGGAATAATCAAAGTATGCCCTTTTGAAATAGGATTTATTTCTAAGATAGCTATAGAATCTTTATTTTCATCTATTTTATAACAAGGAATTTTTCCAGAGGCAATTGAACAGAAAATACACTGGGAATTTTGGAATTGGAGACTGTTTGGAGATGATGATGTTTTTATTAAATTGTTTTGAATTAAAAATTCTTCAAGCTGTTTTGAATTCATTGCTTGAATCTGTTCTATTGCTGAGAATTTTTTGTCTTCTGGAAATGTTGATTCTATTTGTTCTATTATTTGTTTTTTAATTTGTTCTATCTGCTCTTTAGGTATCATTTAATTATTTATCAAAAGAAATTAATAAAATTATTGTTTTTGAAATTTCCTCATTATTTACTAAAATTATTATACTCTAAAATTTATTTAAAAATCAATTTCTCATCCAAAAGCTCTTCGCATATCTACTATCTCTACAGAATTAATATTCTCTGTTTCTTTTAGAGCGTCTTCAATTGGTTCGAGGGGTAAAGATTCATCAATTTCAAATCCAGCTATAATTGCTTTTAATCCAAAAGCTATTAGTTCTTCTTCAAAATTACAATTTTTTCCTTTTTTTCCTTCAATAATATTTTTTGCCTTTTGTTTTATTTCCTCTAGATTAGTTTCTGGAGACAAAGGCATTATTTTTATTTTTATTAAAGCAATTCCCATGATTAATTTTAATAAAATTGCTTTATAAGTTTATTTGTTTTTGGCTCTGGGAAAACTCTGGATTTTTTCTAAAATCTTATTGAGTTAATATCTAATATATTATACAATATAAACTTCTAAAGAACAAATCGGTGACGAAAATCCTTTAATTAATCTATAAATAAGTAAGTAATTAATATTTGATAATTGTAATAGCCTGCCTATTTTTAGAGAATTCACCAGAGCCTTGTTTTTTAAAATGAATTTTTTCTATTTATTAAAAATCATACATACTATCAAGAATTAAATTAATAATTAGAAGTTGCTTCAGAACATATTTTCTTCTTACATAAAAGGATAATAATCTTTTTATCTGATAATTCTTATTTATTAAACAAAGAAATAAAATAATCTTCTTAACTTTTGAATAGTTAATTAAATTTCATAATAAAAAGAGTTTAATAGACTCTCTGGGATTTTTAAACAACAATTCTTTTAAACTCTTCTGATTTTTCTTTTAAATGGAGGGGAATTATGAACGAATTTTGAATAAACTTTCTGAGAGTTCTAATTTAGAAAAAGAAGAAATAGAAAGGAGAATTGAGGCTAAAAAATCAAAGCTTTCTGGATTTATCAGCAAAGAAGGAGCTGCTCAGATTTTAGCTGCAGAACTTGGAATAAGTTTTGAGAATGAAAAACTTAAAATAGAAGAGTTATTGCCTGGAATGAGAAATATTAATGTAACTGGAAAAGTAATTAGTTTGTCTCCTGTAAGAAAATTTACAACTAAAAAAGGAGATGAGAGTAGAGTATCTAATTTTATTTTAGCAGATGCTACTTCAAATATAAAGACTGTTTTGTGGGATGTTAATCATATAGAATTAATTGAAAAAGGAGAAATAAAAGAAGGAAGCATTATTGAAATTTCTGGAGGAAGTGTTAGAAATAACGAATTGCATTTAGGAAGTTTTTCTGAACTGAAATTAAGCAACGAAAATTTAGAAAAAGTTAGAACAGAAAGGGTAGTAAAAGAAAAAAACATCTGTGATTTTAATATCTCAGATAATGCAAAAGTCAGAGCTTTTATTGTTCAGATGTTTGGACCGAGATTCTTTTATGTATGTCCTGAATGTAAAAAAAAGGTGGTTTCTGGAGAAGGAGGTTTTGTATGTCAAGAACATGGTAAAATAGTTCCAGAAAAAAGAGCTTTAATAAATATTGTTTTAGATGATGGAACAGAGACTATCAGGGCTGTTTTGTTTAATGAGACTCTTCCTGAATTGGGAATTACTGAAATTGAGGATTCTGAAAAAATTCTTCAACAAAGAGAGGAAATTTTAGGCAAAGAAATGTGTTTTTATGGAAATATTAGAAATAATAAATTCTTTAATAATTCTGAATTGATTGTGGAGGGTATAGAGGAGCCTGATATTGAAAAATTAATTAAAAAATTAGAAAATTCAA
>CAZOOJ010000019.1:0-8615 GCA_964581415.1 Candidatus Woesearchaeota archaeon | reverse complement strand
TCTATATGCCCAACCATTCCAATATTTAATTCTGGAATTTCTTTTGCCATAACAAAAAGAGAAACAATCAAGTTAAAAGGTTTTTGGATTAAGACTCTGATAAAACTCTGCATTTTTCATAAATTTTTTTCTGATAATAAATAATATCTTATAGATATAACTTTTTGAATAATTTCTTAAAATAACAAAATCATCTAAATAAATTAGAAAATAATTGAGTAATTGATAATTGCAAGAAATTTGGTAATTGCAAGAAATTGCTTTTTTATAGGAATTTACCAAAGCCGCAATAGAGAAAATTTATTTTATAAATTTTCTTATAAATCTTCTAATAAAATATTATTTATTATTTTAAAATTTTTTAATTTAACATTCTTTCCATTCAGGAATTGAATTAAAATTGCGGATTAATTTTTTAAGTATATCTTTATATTCTTCTTTTTTAAAAGTCATTTCTTTTGTAGTATCTATAATAAGATATGTTCCATCGCTTTGTGTTGTTACTGCTACATAATATGCTTTTGAAATGCATTTTTGTGCTAATTCCCTTGGCATTAAATCGTAAATATTTATTTCATTAATTTTATCCATTTTTTATTTTTCTTTTTTTGTTTCTTGTGGTTCTTCTTTTTTTTCACTAAAAATTTCTGAAATTTTTTTATTTCCTTGTTTTAGAATTTTTAAATTTATCTGACTTATAGCATCTGAAATAATTTCTCCTCTGACTGTTTTTCTTAATCTTAATCCTTTTGGTCGATTTCTTCCTATTTTCTTTTTTCCTTCTTTTCTTGGCTTCTTTTTCATACCTTTTCCATAAGTTAAAAGAACTTTTCTCAATCCTATTCCTTCTACATTTTCCATTGCTGTAAATCCTGCTTTGTCACTTGCACCTGTAATTTCAAATTCATATCCTTCTAAATTAGGAGAAATTTCATTTCCTGAAATTTTATCATGAAGTTTTTTATCTAATAAAGATTCTGAATCTGTTTCTAATTTGTAGGTTTTTCCTTCTTTTGTTCCTATATTAATCTTGAATACCATAGAAATTAATTGAAGAAGTAGTTTTTAAAGTTTATTAGTTTTATGTATTGTTACTTAAAGGTTGGTGGATATGTTTTTAAGTTTCTTTTTATTAGTTCTTTTATGAATGTCTTAAAAGGAATTGATTTAAACATAGCAAAGAAGATATTTTCCTCATCTGATAATGCAAAATACTATCTTATTGAATTAAATAATATTAAAAATATTAATATTAAATTTAGACAGATTACAAGAGGAAAAAATCAAGGAGAAAAAATTTTAGATATGTCTAATGAAGATATTTGGAATAGAGTTATTTCTTCTTGGGATTATAATGATTCTTTAAAAGTTATAAGAGATTTGTTTAAAAAATCAAAGAAATATAATAATGGAAAAATTGCCAAAAAGAGATATAAAAAATTAGTTGAAGAATGGAATAATCTTAATCTTGGATTGATAAAATGGCCGTGTAGTCAGGGGGCTTTTGATGAGTTTGTTCAAAGAGTTAATAATTCAAATGCAACAGATAAAGATTCAATCGTCAAAAAAGCGTCAGTTCAATATAGAAGAATGAAAGAATTAAATACAGTTAGGAATGATTTTCTTGAAATTGAGATTTTTGATAAGAACAATAATATTCTACCAACACTTAACCATTCAAGAGGCACAGATTATTTCATAAATGGAGAATCTTTTGACCAGAAAGTTGCCAAAAGTCCTACTAAAGAATTTATGAAACATTATGGAGATAATTGGAAAGGAGAAGCAGTTAAACATCCTGATAAAGTTGCAGAATATCTTTACAAATATCAAGATGAGGGGAGATTTGGAGCAGATAGTAGAATATTAATTGTTTACTTAGATGAAGATGTTGATTTAGAAAAGATTGAAGAAACGATAAATAAAATTAATCTAAACCAACCATTAAATGTTAATTTTACATATAATCATGCAAGAGTTGGAGAAAAAAATTATTCAGTTAAATGTTTTGTTATTGTTCTTTCAAATTGATTACTTCATCTATTAATCGCTCTTTATTCCTTGTTTTTTTGAAGATAAAAACATACTCATGTTTGAATATATAAAATCCCCCAACTAATGCCCTATATCTCCATAAATCTTCTTGGTTTCTTTTACCTAATGTCTTTTCTATATTTTTTACAATCGTGCTTTTTAGGGTATAACCTTTTTTTAAAACTTCTAACATTGTTAAATGTCCTAATGGAATCCACTCCCCTTTGGAATATTTATCTCCAATAACTAAAACCAAATATCTGTTATTTTCTAAAAGGGGGGTTACATTTTCTACAATTTTTCCGAACATATCTAAAAATTCCTTTAAACTTTTAGCGTTTGATAGATCACTTTTATCCTCGCTGAATCGGATAATGTCATGATAGGGAGGGTGCATTATTACCATTTGAAACTTTTTATTTGGATTGTTCTCTAATAATTTTTTATGAGAAATAAATCTGCTATCCCCATCAACAACATCAGTAAACACATCAAATTTATTTTCTTCTTTTGAGATTAAATCTTTTGATTCTTTTACAACTCTCGGATTAAGTTCTATTCCAATACCATTTCTGCCTAATCTTTTACACTCTATCATGGTTGTCCCACTTCCTGAAAAAGTATCAAGAATCCAATCCCTTTTTTTTGTGTATCTTCTTAATGTTTGATTTGGAATTTGAGGGATAAAATTACCCCAATAACTCGCAATATGAACCCCAGAAGAATCCCTATTTTTCCAATACCATAAACTATCTGTTGTTAAATCTTCATATTCTTTCCAACGATTAAGATTAATATCATTTATTTTACTTGTCTTTACTTCTTCAATTCCTTTATTTAATCGTGCAAGATAATATTTAGCCCTTTCTAATGTTTGTGATTCTATTATCTGTTTTAGGTTTGATAATAATATCTCTTTTTTGTAATTAATAGTATCTCCATTCCCAACAATATTAAGTAAATAGAGATTATCTCTTTTTGTTTCTAATGAATCTTTTATCTTTTGAATTTTATCTCTAAAACTTTTAATGTCATTTATTTTTTCTGCTTCTGATATTACTTCTAAAAATCTATCTTTATTCAATATTACATTAACCATTTTATTTTTTCTTTTTACGAGGTTTATCCCAATAAGCACTTTTACATTTTGGGCATAAGATAGGATATTCTTTTTTTCTTGGCATCCATTCGTGCTTACACCTTTCACACTTATATCCTTTCACCTCAATCTTAATTTCTGCCATAGATTATTTACGAATTTATGCTTTATAAATATTACTTTTGTAAGTAGTTACTATATAGTTATCCCTTTACTACCGAAATATTTATATAGTATATATTACTTGTATAATTAGTAATTAACAAAGTAAATAAGTGAAGTGGTGCGTTAACACCACCTCTTTGTTACCCACGATAAAATGACCAACAACCACAACAACAGCAGGAACAATAGACACCACTTTGTTAATTATAAAACTTTTTACTCCCCTATAACACATACGCACACACCCTTTAAATATTTTTTCAAAATCCAAAAGAAGATTGATTACTAACCTTTAAGGTAACAATATTTTAGTTTTATACTTTACGATTCTATTAAAAATTCATATGATTAATTTCCCCAATCTGAATATTTTATTATTAACTTATTCTAAATCTATTTCCATCTATCTTTTTCATATACTTTAGTTTTATACCCTAATTTTTTGAATCCTTTTTCTACTTTTTGTGCTATTCCTTTGTCATAACCTTTTTCATCTTCTCTAAATTTATCTATAATTACAATTTTCTTGAATGGATAAACCATAGCATAATTATTAAGAGGACTTGAGCCCTCAATCATAAAATAAGAGTCTTTCACTTCTTCTGGAATGTCATTCAAAGAAAACCATCTAAGATTAATTTCTCCTCCTATGCTTTTCTTATATAAATCTTTTAATACTTCTAAGAAAGATTCATTCATTTTTTCCAAAGTTTCAATTTTGTCACTAAGTTCACTCATCTTTAAATAAAAATTAAAGTATTTATATGCTTTTATATATTTGATTATGTACTATAATCTCAACTTCCCCAATCATTATTTTTCTGTCTTTTTATTTCAGCGATTTCTTGAAGAAGTTTTATTTCATTGCTGGATAGCAAATCTTTGTTCTGTCTGAATTTCTTGAACTGGTTTTCTGATAAATTTGAAAAAAGATTTTCTGTATTTTTTAATCGCCTTTCAAAATTCACTCCTGGAACTGAAATTGCAATCTCCATATCTTTTTTTGCTTCTTCAACTGATTTGTTTTCTGATTGAATATTTTTTATTCTTCCTATTTTTTCTCCTTGAGAATCTATCAATTCTGTATTTGAAGTTATTTTTCCTTCTTCAACTTTTATTCCAAAGATAGCAGGATTTGAATTTCTAAAAACATATTGAGAAAGAATTCTTAGTTTGCATAGACTCGTCAAGCCCATTCTTCTTTCTTTTTCAATTTCTTTTTGTCTTTCTTCCCGAAACTCTGTTAAATTCTCAATTAATTTGTAAATAACATTATCTGTTAAAATTTTTATTTTTTCAGAGACAATAAGTTTTGCTTCCTCATCTATTCCTACGTTAAATCCTACAATTATAGCATCAAGTTCATTTATATCTAAATTTGCTTTTGCAGAAATAATGTCTGTTTTATTTATATTTCCTATACCTGCTTTTATTACAGGAATATTGCTATCTTTTAATAAAATTAAAAGAGCCTCTAAACTTCCCAAAGAATCTGCTTTTGTAATAATTCCTTCTTTTTGGATTGAAATATTCTCAGAGATTTCTTTTTTGAATTCTTTTTTAATTTCTTCTTTATCTCCTTTGTAAGTTATAAAAGGCATTCCTGGGGAAATTTCTTCTTTTTCAATAATCTGCATTCTTAATCCTGTTGCTGCTGTGACTTTTTCTTTTGTTTTAAATTTAGCAGATAAAGGCTCAATTTCTTCAAGAACTCTGATTTTTGTTATTATTGGCTCTCCTTCTAAGTTCGCTATTGCTATCTCCTCTTTTTTTGAAAGTTCTCCATCATAAAGAATAGCTTCTGTATAATTTCCTGATTTTTCTTTTTTAATTTCAAAAATAATTCCTTTAGCTTTTTTTCCTAATTTTAATTTTTCAGTTAAATATTTCTGACTTAATCCGCATAAAACCATAATTAATTCATTTAATCCTTCTTTTGTTTTCGCAGAGCAGGGAACCAATGCAATCTCTTTTGTGAAATCCTTTATGTTATAAAATAAATCAGAATCAAATCCATAGGCGTTTAAAGAGCCTATTAATGTTAAATATCTTTCATTAAATATCTGCTTTACATTTTCACTTTGGCTTTCTAGATTCTCTTTTATTCCTGAATTCTCAAAGTTTCTCCATCCTGAAATATTGTCTATTTTATTTAATGCTATGATAAATGGAATCTGATTTATTTTTAAAATTTTAATCACCTCTGCAGTTTGTGGTTTTATTCCTTCATTTATATCTATAACTAAAACAGCTAAATCAGCAAGATTTCCTCCTCTTTTTCTTAAATTTGTAAATGCTGCATGTCCTGGTGTGTCAATAAATAAAAATCCTGGAATATTTAATTTTATTTTCGATTTTTCTATTAAAGGACATACTTTCTTTAACTGTTCTAATGGAAATGAAGTAAAAGAAATCTTCTGAGTTATTCCTCCTGCTTCTGCTTTTTGAATAAAGCTACCTCTAAGACAATCTAAAATTGAAGTTTTTCCATGATCCACATGTCCACAGACAGTTACAATTGGCTGACGTATTTTTTTAGGAGTTGCCATTTTCTAATTTTTAATTATTTTATGTATTTTTGAATAGAGATTTGTTTTTAAAGATTAGGATATCAACAATTAATAGGTTTTTCAATCAAAGTTCTTCTTTTGAATTATTTTGCGGATTTTCTAAACTCTATATAAAAAACTCTATGAAATTATAAATTCTTCTGCAGCAGAGTTTATCAAAAGATACAGTAAGTTTCATTATCAAGAGTCTATTTTCTTAGCAGAAAAATTAGAAAAATATTTCTTTTATTTACAATAAAAAGAAAGAAAAACGAAAAGTAACAGAAATCAGAAATTTGGAATTTCTTTATTAGTAAAGATTAATTTTTTAAAGTTTATTTTTAATATTTAATTATGAAGTATTTCATAAGAAATTCCACTAAATTTGAAATCAATAAAAATGAAGGAGTTCTTGAAGTTTATATAGAAGGAAATTTTTTTAGTCCACTTGAAAAAAGAGAGATGTATATAGATGTTGGAGCTTCTTCAAGGAATCCTAAGGATATTTTAAGAGAGATTGTAAGAGTAATATATTTGTGTAGATTTAATTATTGTATTGCTGATAAAGACTCTATGAATAAACTTCCAACACTTGAAAAAAATGTCCTTGATACTATTATAAAAAAAAATAATAAAGGAATATCCTTATAATGGAAAATTTATCAATTAATGAAATTCAGGAAAAATATGATTTAGAATTAGAGAGAATTATTAATCAAATTAAAAAATCAAAAGCAAAATTGATTTTATTACAATTCGCTGATGGTTTAAAACCTTATGCAACAATAATAGTGAATTATTTAGAAGATAAATTTAAAGAAAATGTTAAATTTTTAATCTGGCTGGAAAGTTGTTTTGGTGCTTGTGATATTCCAGTAGGTTTGGAAAATATAAAACCTAAAATTGATTTAATTATTCAGTTCGGACATAATGAGATGATGCCCTGTTATTAATCAGTAAAATTTTAAACATTTTAGAAGACAGTTAATTTGGAATATAATAAAAGAATGTTGGATTGTTGGAATTATTTAATTTTTTATACTTTCAAAATCTATAATTAATTGATTATTTTTTGGAATAAATTGTCTTAATCTTATTCCTGATGCATTTAACATTCTTCTCGATGCTATATACTCTTCTAATTCGTAATATTTATCAATTATATAAACAACTTCGTTTATTCCTGATTGAATTATTAGTTTTGCACACTCATTACAGGGAAATAAAGGAACATATATTCTGCAGTTCTTTAAATTCTTAGTTGCATTTGTTATTGCATTTGCTTCAGCATGAACAACATAAGGATATTTTGTTTCTAATTTTTCTCCTTCTCTTGCCCAAGGAAAATTATCATCAGAACAACCTAGCGGAAAACCATTATATCCTGTAGCTATAATGTGATTATTTTCATCAGCTATACATGCTCCAATTTGGGAGTTAGGGTCTTTACTTCTCATTGAAGATATCATAGCCACACTCATGAAATATTCATCCCAAGAAAGATAATTTTCTCTTTTTTTGTTTTTAATTTCTTGATTTATTTTAAAGAGCTGGTTTTTATCTTTCTTTGAAATTTTTTCCAGAATAATATTCATTTGTTTTTTTAAATATTCTAAATCTTTGCTATTATCAATTTTATAATCAGATATCCTAATACATTCGCTTAGGTTTTGTTCATGGGGATTTATAGAAAAAATTTCTCTTTTTTCCTGTTCTAAAAATTCTTCAAAACTTATATTATCTGTTTCGCTTTGCCTTGTTAAAATTCTTGAATATCTTATTTCTGGAAGAGCATCAACTGCAAGAAGAATTCCTTTTTTTTCTTTGATTTTTTCTGCTTCTCCTGGAGTACGGATGCTTTCTATTATGATATCTTCTCCTTCCTGCTCTGCTTTTTCAAAAAGATGTTCAATTATATATGAAGGAGAATTATTTTTTCTTAATTCATTTGCCAGCATCACCTGATTATTTCTGTTTAAATCCAAATTCCTTCTTATCAATTCTTCATTAAGAAAATTTCTTACAGAAAAATGTTTGAATCCTTTTTGCTTAAGAAATTCTACAACAGTTCCTTTTCCTGCTCCTAATGTTCCTGTTATTCCTATAATCATAATATAACGATAAAATAATCTTATTTAAGGATTTATTTGATAAAGTGTTATATCTTCAATCTTTCTTTTAAATGCTTGAGAATTTCTTTGTGCATTGCTTGGGGATTTCCTTCTTCATATTTAATGAGAACAGCAAAATCTAATTTTTCTGCTAACTTTCTATAAAACTGGTTTACTTTTTGATGATATTCTAATCCTTTTGCAGCAAATCTATTTGAATCCTCCTCTTTTTTTAGCCCTTCTTCTGAATTAATATCAATTATTATTAGTAAATCTGGATTAATATTAAATGTAGAGATTTTATTTAACTTTCTTATAATTTCCATATCTATTTTTCCTGCAGCACCTTGATGCGCTTCTGTTGAAAAACGCGAACGGTCTTTTATAATAATTTTTCCTTGCTCTAAATTTGGTTTTATTATTTTGTGATAAGATTCAACTCTATCTGCGAGAAATAAAAATAATTCTGAAAAAGGACTTAAGACGCTTTCTTTATCTATTAAAATCTGCCTTATTTTTTGTCCTTCTTTAGTTCCTCCAGGTTCTTTTGTTAATATGCAGGAAATATTTTTTTCTGTTAAATATTCATAAAGTAGTTTTGCCTGAGTGGATTTTCCAGAACCTTCTCCTCCTTCAAATACTATATAATATCCTTTT
>CAZOOJ010000018.1:0-3443 GCA_964581415.1 Candidatus Woesearchaeota archaeon | reverse complement strand
GAAAGAGAAAGCATCTTCTTCTTGTTTTTTATAAAATATCTATAAGCATTTCTTAAACTTAAATCTCTTTTTTTATAAACATAATAAAGATAATGGTCTGCATCAATTAAAAAACTTGATAAAAATATTAAAAAAGATTCTAATAAAGAAATTGAAGGAAATATAAAATATAATAAAATCGAGAACAAAAAACCTAATAGAATATGTTTAGATACATTCATTTTATCCTTCAATCTTTCTTATCATATCCACAAATGCTGGACGAGTAATTAAAACTCCTGCTGTGATTCCTATAATTGTTGTTATTGCAAAGCCTTTTAATAAACCAGCACCAGCCCATAAAAGAGGAAACAATGCAACAACAGCAGTAAAATACGCTCCTAAAATAATAGAGAAAGCTCTTTTTAATTTTTGTTTTATGCTTAAAGATATTTCCTGTCTTGTTTCATCTAAAATAATAATCTGATCATCAACTCCTGTACCAATGGTTGCTAAAATTCCTGCTATGCTTGGCAAATCAATATTCCAGTTTATAAAAGAAGCTACTCCGAGTATGATGATCATCTCAGAAGTGCTAGTTATTAAAAGAGCTAAAGAAGATTTAAATTTCTTATATTTTAAAAATATAATAATAGCTATTGAAAGAAGAGCTATAAGTGAAGCTAAAAAAATCGCTTTTATAAATTCTTTTCCAAGTGTAGGAGAAATTGTGTCTAATTTTACTATTTCCAGCTGATATGGCAAACTTCCTGTGATTAAAACTGTCTGTAGTTGATTCATGTTTTCAACAGCAGAATTATATGCATCTTCCCTAGTTGCACCGCTTCCAGAACCTGAAATTTCTATAGTAGTGGTTACTCTTCCTTTAAGCCCTTCACTTATTAAAAGAGAATCTACTAATTTATTGTCAAGATAAAGGTCTAATTTTTTTTCTAAATAATTTCCTTGTTGAGTTGAGTTTACTTTTAAATTCTCTGTTATTTTTGCATGTTTTTCAGCTGCTTTTTCTGATAAATAAATAACAAATCTAAATTTACAAAAATCTTCTCCTTCAGATTGTTGGCAGTTTGAAATTCCAGCACAAGTAGCATCGTTTCTGCAAACAGAAGATATATCCTCTTCACCTCCTACAAAAACAGTTTCATTTCCTATTTTTGCTTCAAAATTTCCTTGTTTTGAAATCAACTCTTCCAAATCTTTAGGAGTTGCTCCTGCTATTTCAATTAACATAAAATGATTTCCTTCTAAGTCTGAAACAGAACGAATATTCATATCTTCAATTCCATAAACATTAAAACGATTTTCTATAACATTGATTAAATCATTAATTTCTTTTAAAGATAAATCTTTATCTTTTGCTTTGATTAATGCTCTTGAACCTCCTGCTAAATCCAATCCTGTCTGAATATTTGTTTTAGGAATTTTTGATACAGTTATATTCGGTGGATTCTCAGAAAATAGAATTATTTCAGATTCTTCTGTTTTAATTATAGTTTTAATTTCTTCTTTGTTATTATTAAATTTTTCAAGAGTTTGAGAAAAATCTTCTATATTTTCTATTTTTCTTCCATCTATTTCTATAATTACCTGTCCCTGTCTTAATCCCTGTTCAAATGCTGTAGAATTGCTTTCTACTGAAGTTATTAAAATTCCATTTTGAATTATTGTAGGAGGCAATCCAAAAATAGAAATTAAAGAAAAAATTAATACAATAATCAATATCCAGATTTTCCAAGTTAATTTCATTTTCATTTTTTTCTTTCCACATACCATTTAAGTATTGAGGCGTTTGTTATCCAGGTGTTAAAAATATCAAATCCTAGTCCTATAAGAAGAATTGTAAAAATCTGGCTTAAAGTTACTGAAAAAGATTTGATTACTATAAATGCAAAAAGAATAGCAATAATAGAAGTTAGAGTCATTGTTATTCCTGTTTTAAAAGCTCTAAAAATTCTCTGATTTAAAGTTCCTTCTTTTCTTTTCAAAATTCTGCTGGTTAATAAAATATCTGTATCTACAGAATAACCAATTAACATTAAAAAAGCCATAATTCCTGCACTTGAAATTTTTATTTCTAAAATATTAACCAAAGTAAGAGTCATTAGAATATCAGCAAAAGCTGAAATAATAACTGCTAAAGAAGGAACAAAAGTTCTGAAAATTATAAAAACTACAATTGCCATAAAAAGGAAGGCGATTAAAATTGCAATTAAAAGTTGTTTATAAAAACTATCGCTTAAAGAAGAGCCAGTGAATTCAAAACTGCTATTTTCCTGAGTTAATTCATAACCAAAATAGTCTTCAAGAACTTGCCTTGTTAAATCTGCTTCTGATTTTGTGTTTATAATCATTGCTTTTTTCTCATTAGTTATTAAATCATAAATATTTCTTGTAGTAATATCTTCAAGTTTATCTGATAATTCCTGCTCAATTTTATTATTATCAAAAGAACCATAAAGAGTAACAGAAGTTCCTCCAGTTAGAGAAATATCTTTGTAAATAAAATCATCATTTTGAGAATAAAAAGAGTACATATAGATTAAAGAGAAAATTAAAATTACTGCTGGAACTATTAATAATAATTTATAGAACCTATTATAAAAATTCTTTTTTGGTTTTTCTTCTGATTCCATTTTTTATATTTATTTATACTTTTATATGCGCGAGCCGGGACTCGAACCCGGATCATCTGCTTGGAAGGCAGAGATTCTAAACCATTGAACTACTCACGCATAAAATAATTATTGAGAAAGGGAGTTTTAAAGTTTATGATAGTTCAATTATGCGCCTGGTAGGATTTGAACCTACGACCTCGTCCTTAGGAGGGACGCATTCTATCCAACTGAACTACAGGCGCTTAATAAAACTCTATGAATAAAATAACTACAGATGTGGGAGAAAGGATTCGAACCCTCGCAGGCACTAAGCCACTGGAGCCTTAATCCAGCCCGTTTGACCGCTCCGGCACTCCCACATAAAATTAATTCATTTTTCTTAATATAAAAAGTTTTATAAATAATCTCTTTCTTCGATTTTTGAAGACAGCCATAATAGGTTGGAAACACCTGGTCTCATTCCGAACCCAGAAGTTAAGCTTCCTATGCTGTTTATTAGTGCCCGACAAGGCGCGAAAAATCAGTGCTGTCTTTCTTTTTTAAAACTTAATTAATTTTTTATAATGCTCTTTCTTTAATTAATTATGAAAAAAACAATTCCAAAAGAACAGGCAAAAAAAGAAATTGAGAAATTTTTTCTAAATGTTAAAAACAAAACTCCAAAAGAAATTAAAAAAATTAAAAGATTTGCAATGGCTTATAATCTCCCTCTTAAAGAAAAAAGAAAATTATTTTGTAAAAAATGTTTAACTCCTTATTCTGGAGATGAAAAAATAAGAATTAAAAATAAAATAAAATCTATTGAATGTAAAAATTGCAATTATATAA
>CAZOOJ010000017.1:0-13237 GCA_964581415.1 Candidatus Woesearchaeota archaeon | reverse complement strand
ATATTTCCATATGAAATTGATTTCATTCCTGTTTCTTCATTAGTTAAAACAACTTCAGGAAGAACTTTCTCTACATCTTGTGCAATAAGTCCAATGCTCTTCTCTCCATTTTCTTTCCAATTAAAATAAACACCTTCAAGAGATTCAACAGTATCTACTGCATTACCTATCTTAACAACATTCTCTTTTAATCTTTCATCTGAAGAATAATAATAAGCATTAGCAAAAATATCACCATTAACCTCTAAATCTCCATTAAAATCAAGCTCATCAATACTATGTCCAAATGAAGATGGATTTGAAGTGCCATAAGCATAAACTCCAACACCCAACAAAATCACTATGCTTATCAAAAGAATTGTATAAAAAATTTTATTTGAAAAATTAATCTGAAAATTTCTTATTTTAATTAATCTCCTCTTTTTCATAAGAAATATAAGAAGTAAGGGTTTTTAAATTTTATTAAATTAAATTATTCAAATTATATTGAAAATATCTAATCAAATTTTAAAAAATAAGAAGATATATGGAAAAAAATAAAAAAATAATACAGCAAGGAGCAGAAGCAATAATTTTTTTAGATGAAGAAAAAGATAAAATTATAAAAAAAAGAATTCCTAAAAATTATAGAATTCCTGAAATTGATGAAAAAATCAGAAAAATAAGAACCCGTTCTGAAACAAAATTAATGAATAAAGCTTCAAATTTAATTTCTATTCCAAAAATAATAAAATCAGATGAAAAAACAAAAGAAATAATCATGGATTTTGTTAAAGGAAAAAAACTCTCAGAAAATCTTGACAATCTTCCTCTAATAAAACAAAAAGCAATTTTAAAACAAATTGGAAAAGATACAGCAAAACTCCACGATAAAAATATAATTCATGGAGATTTAACAACTAGTAATATGATACTGGTTGAAGAACTGCCTGCTAACTCACTCTCGCAGATTGATAAAAAAGAGAATAATCAACAAAACAAAAAAGTTAATCTGTCTGATAATAAAAAAATTAGTGAAAAAAACGAACCTATTATTTACTTTATAGATTTTGGATTAGGTTATTTTAATGGAAAATATGAGGATAAAGCAGTTGATATTCATTTATTAAAACAAGCATTAGAAGCAAAACATTTCAAAAAATGGGAAATTTTGTATAAAGAATTTGAAAAAGGATACAGATTGATAAACAAAAAAGAAGCTGAAAAAACTTTAAATCAGTTAAATAAAGTTGAGAAAAGAGGTAGATATAAGAGTTAAGATATAAAATCAGATTAATTTTGTTTTCTAAATAATTCATAAGACACTTGAAATGCACATTCAAAATAGATTCTAGATTCCTTATTAGGAGCAGCCTACATTCTTAATTTTATTAGCCCATATATTTGAAGATTTTCTTTTTTGATTCTTTCGGTAACTCTAGATCATTATTTGCAGATTTAATAGGATACTCCTGTATAAATTTAATAAAAGTTTTTTTCAGAAACTACTGGAAGCCTATATAAAGTTTTTGCTATAAAAAATTATTATTCTTAAACTTTTTAAGATTATAGGGAATAAAAAATATCTTATAGCCCCGCCCGGATTCGAACCGGGGTCTCATGCTCCAAAGGCATAAATCCATAGTCTCCTATGTATATTTTATAACACAATAGAATTTGACCGCTAGACTACGGGGCTCTCAAATTCCACATCTTAATCTTTTTAAGATGTCTATCATTACTGAAATCTATTAATTTTAAAAACTTTCGCAATTCGCTTTTTTTAGTAATGTACAAATCCTTACCACTTACTTTTGAACAATTAATTCCAAGATTCAAAAGGCTATTCCTTACATCTCCCATTAAATTTTTGTTCACATTTGTAAAACAAATTTGATGAGAATTCTGATTTTTTAATTTGTAAACAGAACCATCTGTATCATATAATCCTCTCAAACAAACTCTTAAAAAGTTCCTATTATTCCCAATCCAAAAAGGGATTCTCAATTTGTTTTTAATTTTATTACCTGGTGGAAATCCTTTATTTTCTAAAAAATTAATAAGATTTATTCCATGAGCCTCTAAATACATTGCATTTGAATTTTTAAAAATTCCTACTCTAACATTGATCTCAAAAAGATTTTCCATTAAAGGTTTAACATAATCAGTCAGATAATTATAATCTAATCTTGAATCTCCAACAATCCTAATCATGAAAACTCCTCTTTTGTTATACCTTGATTTATAATATTTTGTTCTGTGGGAATTTCCATCGCCGAGCATAATTCCATAAAACTCTGCTAATCTCTTATTTTCCCTAGGTTTATTAATCTTTTTTGTGTTTCCAAAAGATATTAAACCTCCTTTTCTTCTACCCCAATTCTCTTTTTTCTTCTCAATAATAAATTTTTTGTAAATTCCTTTATTATCTAATTTTTTATAAATTTCTCTGCTAATTAAAGATGTCTCCTCATTATAGGCTTTTAATTTACCTTCTCTTATCTTAAGAAAATTAGATAATTGTTTCCAAGTAAAATTATTTTCTTTCTTAAACTTTTGTATTAGTTCTTTTTGTTTATTCTTAATAAATTTTAGTCTCATAAAGAGAAAAATAATCTAAATTATTTAAGTTTATTGTTTGACTACTAAACTATCATTATTCTAATTTCACTTAAAAATCCTCTCATAAAAAATAGTTCGATTTATGTCCTGCTTTCTTGGAGCAATCCATCTAAAAAAACTTTTTAGTCTAATAGGTTCATATTTTTCTCCTATTAAAGTAGAAGCTAATTTTTTATATTCCTGACTTCCTTCTGACTTTGGTTTAAAAGAAGTAAAAGGAACTGTTTTAGCTAGAGACTTCAAAACATTGATATCATAAGGAATAGAAGCCATAACAGGAATTCCCAATCTTTTTTCTACATCTCCTGAGGAAAGTTCAAAATTTTTATTATGAACTTTGTTTATTATTATCCCATTAATTGGAATTCCTCTTTTTTTTGCTAATTTTATATTTTTTAAAGTTACATTTAAAGTAGGTTTATTAGGAGTTGTAATAACCAGAATCTCATCAGAAGCATAAACTACAGCTAAAGCCTCTTCATTTATAGATGGAGGAGAATCAATAAGAATAATGTCATATTTTCTTTTTAAATGTCCTATTCTATCTCTTAATTTTAAAGGATTAATATTAATATTACTGGAAATAGAAGAAGGAATTACATCAAATTTTTCTAATTTAAATAAAGCATCTTTAACATTTGCTTTTCTTCCTAAAATATGATGCATAGTAATTTCAGGATTAATTATATTCAAATATTCTCCTAAATTTGGAGCAGATAGATTTCCGTCGATAAGTAAAACTTTTTTTCCAAGTTCAGAAAAGGCATTTCCTAAAGAAATAACACTAGATGTTTTTCCAACACCTCCCTTTATACTTAAAATCCCTATACTCTTTCCCATACAAAAAAAGAGGTTAAATTTATTTAAATATCTTTCAATTAAAGAAATTTTGTTTAAGTTACAGATTTCATCAATAATCTTTATTTTTCTTTATTCATTTTTTAAATTTTCTCAAATTTCTATAGCAAGATTTAAAAAATCAAATTCCAATTTATTAGAATGCCAAAAGGAATAGATTCTAAAAAATCAGAAAAAGCTAAAATTTCGCAAAAAGAATTTGAAGAAAAAGTTGAAAAATTAGCAGATAAAGGATTAACAGCAGAAAAAATAGGGAAAAAGCTAAGAGAACAGAATATACATCCTAAAGAGTATAATAAAAAAATATCTAAAATTTTAAAAGAAAAAAACAAATATATCAGTCCTGATAAGAAGAATATTGAAGAAAAAGTTGAAAAAATAAAAAAACATTATGAAAAAAACAAACAAGATAAAAGAGCTATGAGAGAAAAAGACAGAATTTTTGCACAATTAAGAAAGATTAAGAAATATCTCAAAGAATAAAAATTAATTTTTTCTAAAATGGAAAAAGAGGAATTAGAAAAAGAAATCAAAAGAATTGCCCTAAAATTTTTAGAGTCAGCAGAAAATGATGAAATTTACATAGTGAGTCATTTTGATACAGATGGAATCACATCAGCAACTATAATTATCAAAACTTTAAAAGAACTTGATAAAAATTTTTCTGTGAAAATTGTAAAAAATCTTGAAAAAGAATTTATTGATAAAATTCCAAAAGATAAAATAATACTCTTTTTAGATTTAGCCTCAGGAAGTTTAAATTATATTTCAAATTCTAATTTTAAGGAAGTGTTTATAATAGACCATCATGAAATTTCTGAAGATATTCCAAAAAACATCAATATAATAAATACAGAATTATATAAAAAACAAAAAATGAATGCTGCTTGTTTAACTTATCTTTTTTGTAAGGAAATTATTTCCAGAAACAAGGATATGGCAAAATTAGCTATTCTAGGAATGATAGGAGATTCGATGGAGAAAGAAATAGATAAATTAAATAATGAAATTTTAGAAGATGGAGAAATAAAAAGAAAAAGAGGGCTTTTAACTTATCCGGCAACAAGACCCTTAAATAGAGTCCTTGAATATTGTTCAAATCCGTATCTTCCTAAAATTACTGGAAATTCAGAAGAAATTATAGAACTTTTAAGAGAATCAGGAATAAATCCTAAAGAAGGCAAATACAAAAGTTTAATAGAATTAGATGAAAAAGAAATGTCTGATTTGATAACAGCAATAATACTAAGAAATCCAAAAGCAAAAAATAATAAATTAATAGGAGATATCTTTCTGTTAAAATTCTTCAATAAACTTGAAGATGCAAGAGAGCTGAGTGCAAAAATAAATGCTTGTTCCAGATTAGGAAGAAGTGATTTAGCAATTCTTTTTTGTATGGAATATCCAAAAATAAAAAAAGAAGTAGAGTTATTACATGCTAAATATAAGCAATATTTAATAAAAGCTCTAAAATTTGCTTCAGAAACAAAGAAAATTCAGGAAAAAGGCTTTGTAATTATAAATGCAAAAGATAAAATAAGAGATACTATAATTGGAACAATAGCGAGCATACTTCAAAACTCCTCTTTATATGAAGAAGGAACTATCATAATCACTATGGCTTATAATAACCATAAAATAAAAGTTTCTGCAAGAAGAGTAGGAAAAGGAAGAAATGTAAGAGAAATCCTTAAGAGAGTCGTTGATTTCATTGGAGGAGAAATAGGAGGACATGAAATAGCAGCAGGATGTTTAATAGACAAAGAAAAAGAAAAAGAATTTTTAAAATTCCTGCAAAAAAATCTGGAAGTTGAAGTAATTAAGATTTAATGATTTCTAAAGATTAAAGGTTTTTTAATTCTATAATTTTCTTGAATTAATTGAATATAAAAAATACTCTGTTCTCATCTAGTTTTGTAATTTTTGCGTCATTTAAAATAAATATAAACTCCTATAAAACTCTCTGTTACTAAAATCTTCTAAAGAATTTTTTAAAACTTTCCCATTAATTTCCTTTCTTTCTCTTTCTACTCAAAAATATAGAGCAATTCTAATTTGTGTTGCTGATGCAAAATTTTTTCACATTTCAGTTTTTTTTATAATTGCTCAAAAACTTGTAATCTACAAAATAGATAATTTATTCAAATTTTAAGGATTTATTTTGTACATCACAACCTTTAAAACTCTCTATTTTTTACATAAATTATGGATTCAGAATTAGAAGTGGGAGACTTAGTGTTATGCACAGTAGACAGAATAGTAAGAACAGTAGTTTTTGTGAGAATATCTCTGTTTGGAGAAGAAAAAGAAGGAAGCATAATCTTTAGTGAAGTTGCTCCAGGAAGAATAAGAAATATAAGAGATTACATTGTTCCAAAAAAAAGAATAGTTTGTAAAGTTCTAAGAATCTCTGGTGATAAAATAGACTTGTCATTAAGAAGAGTTAATCAAAAAGAAAGAAAAGAAGTCCTTGATGAATACAAACAAGAAAAAAAATATGAAAGTATTTTAAAGAGTATCTTAAAAGAAAAAACAAAAGATATAATTGAAAAAATATCAAAGCAAGAAAAAATTTCAGATTTTTTGCAGAATTCTAAAAAAAATCCAAAAAAATTAGAGCAAATCTGCGGAAAATCAGATGCAGAAAGAATATTAAAAATATTAAAAAAAGAAAAAAAGAAAAAAGCAACAATAAAAAGAGAAATAAGATTAAATTCAACAAATCCAGATGGATTAAAATTAATCAAAGAAATTCTAAAAAAAGCAGAAAAAGAAGGTTCAGAAATAAAATATATCTCTGCAGGAAGATATTCTATAAAAACAGAGGAAGAAGAAATAAAAAAAGCTAATAAAAAAATCATGGAAATAATTAAGGATATTGAAAAAAGTGCAAAAGAAAAAGATATGAATTTCTCAGTTATTGAAAAGAAAAAGTGAATTATTTCTTTAATTATTTAGAAACAAAAGATTTAAATAAAGAGAAAAAAGGTAAAAGATATGGAAGAAAACCGATTTGAAGTAATAGTTCTGGGAATTATTTTTAATCCAAAAGAAAAGAAAATTTTGATTGGAAGAAGAGAAAACGATTCAGAGATAAAAGAACTAACTTGGTATTTTCCTGGAGGAAAACTTCAGAAAGGAGAAGATATTGATAAAGCACTAAAAAGAAATATAAAAGAAAAAACAGGTTATGACATCAAGAATTTAGGAGCTTTTTTTTCAAAAACATATCCTGAAAAAGAGGACTTATTAGCTGTTTATTTTCTAACAAGAGTTTTTGAAGGTAAAGAAAAACCCGGAGATGATTTAGTAGAATTAAAATGGATTAATCCAAAAGAATTAGACAAATATTTTACAACTTCTTATCATAAAAAACTCAAAGAATTTATAGAAGAATTAGTATGATTTTACATCCACTAAAACTTCTAATTAATTAAAATTGACAATAAAATAATTCTACTTGTTGATAATTAATTAAAATTATTAATATAAAACTTATCATTCTCCATTATTCTAATTATTTATCAATGAAGTTTTTTATTAATAAATATGAATCTAATAATTTATTCGCGCAATATTTAAATATATAATTTCTCAATTACGATTATGAAGCTAAAAAAATGTTCTTATTGCAATATCTATACTTTAAAAGAAAATTGTCCTAAATGCTCCAGAAAAACAAAAAGCGCGCATTACAAGTTTGTGAAAATTTGGAATTCTCAAAAAAAATAACTCTAAAATTATTGAAAAGAATTAATCAAGACTATCTATTAAAACATTTTCATTTAATCTTTTTAAATTTGTATAATCTTCTTTGAATAAATTGCCATGATGAAGCATAATCTTCTAAATCAAAGTCTTCTGCTTTTCTTCTAATACTGCTTTTCCATAAACTCCATCATAACCTGGCTGGACGTTTATTTTTCCTTTCCGATTTTTTAAAATTAAATCAATTAATTTCTCATTTATGTTCGCTTTAATTAATTCTTCTCTGGTAACTTTCAATAAAATATTAAATTCATTTTTAAATTCTTTAATTAGAAAATTATAAATCTCCCAGTTTTTCTTGCTTTGTAAATTTCCTCCATAAGCTAAAACGATTATTTCATTTAAAGGAAGAAGTTTATAGAAAATTTTAGCATTTTCTGGTTTAAAATTTTCAGAATTTTCTGCTAAAAATTCTATTCTGTTTTCAACACCTCTCGTCAGAGGATTTCCGCATACAGGGCAGATATAATCAATCTCTTTTGATTTTTTAGGAGAACAACAAAATCCGCAATTTCTGTGCCCATCCCAATGATATTTTCCATAAGCAGGTTCTGCTTCTATAGTTCCTATAAAATCATTTTTTCTAATCTGTCTAATAATTTCATCATAAGAATCTGTTTTTTTAAATATAGTTGCTTCTCTTCCTAATCTAAATGGCCAAAAACTATGCGCATCTGAAAAACTCACAATTGAGATATTATTATCTGTTAATTCTTTGATTTTCCAGTTCATCGCTGGGTCTGAACTTATTCCTGTTTCAATTGCATAGATGTTTTTCATTTCATCTTTAAATGCCTGTTTTAGACTATCAAAACCAGATTTGCTTCCGAGAATACCAAACCAAGGAGTCCATATATGTGCAGGAATTATTTCTATATCTTCTGATATTTTTTTCATTTCTCTAACAAATTCTTCACAAGAAATATTAAAGATAGGCCTTCCATCATAATCTCTTCTTCCTTTTGTATCCAAATATGCATGAATTTTTTCAGCGATTTCAACATTTGGAATTAAAAAATTCAGATGTATTCTTCTTCCTTTTCCATCCTGAGAATACATAAAAGAAATTTCTCCTGTAATAATAAATGGAAATCCCTGATAATAATAAATTCCTTTTCCATTATCTATTAATTTTTCTTTTATTTCTTTGAACCATTCAGGATGAGTAAAGTCTCCTGTTCCTAATAAATTGATTCCTTTAATTCTAGCCCATTTAACTAAATTTTCAAAAGTAATATTTCTGCTACAAGCTTGAGAAAATCTTGAATGAATATGAAAATCAGCAAGAAGAACTTCATTCAGATTTATTTGTTCTTTATCCATAAGAAAAATAAAATTAAAGAATAGTTAAAAAGATATTGATTTATTTTAATAGAAATTATTGAATAGATTTTTTAATGATTACAAAAAATACTTCTTTTATTAATTATAGTCCATTAATAAAAAAGCTTAGTAATGAATACAGATTATTATTTTAATCATTATATCCTATCTTTTTCTACAAAAAACTTTAAAAATATCTTTTTTATTTTTCTATTATGAAAAAAGTTTTTTTAGGAGCTCCTGGAAGTGGAAAAGGAACTTATTCTAAAAGAGTTTCACCAATTAGAAATGTTCCTCATATTTCTACAGGAGATTTGTTAAGGAATAATATAAAAAATTCAACTGAAATTGGAAAAAAAGCAAAAGAGTTTATGGATAAAGGAGAACTTGTTCCAGATGAGATAGTTATAGAAATATTAAAAAACAGAATTTCTGAAGAAGATTGCAAAGAAGGTTTTATTCTCGACGGATTTCCTAGAACTTTAATTCAAGCAAAAATTCTTCAAAATCTATTAGATATTGATTTAGTCTTAAATTTAATAATTCCTGAAGATATCTTAATTGAAAAAATATGCTCAAGAAGAATTTGTGAAAATTGTGGAGATATTTATAATATAGCAGATATAAATCGACAAGGAATAAAAATGCCTCCTATGAATCCCAAAGAAAAAGGAAGATGTGACAAATGTGGAGGAAAATTAATTCAGAGAAATGATGATGATGAAGAAATCGTAAAACAAAGATTAGAAACTTACAAAAAATCAACTCAACCTTTAATTGACTTTTATAAGAATTTAGATATTTTAAGAGATATTAAAATAAAGAGTTCTCCTGAAATCATGGTTCCTGAAATTCTTAAAATTTTAGAAGAATTTGAGATAAAGAAAGAGAATTAATAAGATAGAATTTATTAAGTTTATAAAATCCTTGTTTGAATTATTCAATTATTAATTATAAGATTTTTGTTTTGAGGCTTTGGAAAAACCATATATCTTTTCTAAAATTTTATTTAATAATTAATATATTTGAGGGATATAATTTCTAAGAAATTAATTAATAGAAGACTTACCATATAATCTATGAGATTCTGCATAGTTAATAATTGGAATTATTTGTCTTTTTTTAAGGAATTTTCCAAAGCCTGTTCGAATTATTAATAAACAACTCTATATCCTAAACCTAATTAATCAATTATTAAAAAATCAGTCACTAATTCCTTTTTTTGTTAGAAAAAACATTGCTTCATTATCAGGCAAATTTGGAGAGTCTATTAGTTTTGCAACACGAGAATCTTTTTTTCCTCTTCTTAAATATAGTCTGTAAGTACTAGCATGTCCAACTATATTACCTCCAATAGCTACTGTGGGATCTCCAAACAATTGTGCAGGATTCGCCATAACCTGATTTGTAACATAAATAGCAATATTATTTGTTTCTGCTAATTTCATTAAGTCTCTCATATAACGGTTTAATTTTTGCTGTCTGTCTGCTAATTGTCCTCTTCCAGAAAATTCTGAACGAAAATGTGCAGTAAGAGAATCTACAATTAAAATTTTTATTGGCTCTCCTTTTTTAATCATATCTACAACTTTTTCAAGAAGCAAAATTTGATGGTCAGAATTAAAAGCTCTTGCAACAAAGATATTTTTCAAAACTTTTTCAGAATTAGCACCTAAATCTTCTGCAATTTCTCTTACTCTTAAAGGTCTGAAAGTTCCTTCTGTATCAATAAAAACTGCTTTACCATTAGCACCACCTTTTTCCTCAGGTAACTGAACATTAACAGCAAGACTTAAACCTAATTGTGTATTGTGCATCATTGTTGGCATATTTCCTCCAATAAATGAGTGTCCTTCAGGAACAACAAAATCATAAACATAATCATTATAATTCACAATCTCTACACTTTCAACAACATCCCAAGAAAAATTTCTTATCTTAAAAATAATATCCAATGCCAAAGAAATCTTGCTTAACCTGTATTCAAGTTCTTTAACAATTAAACTTTTCAAAATTTCACTTTTATTCTCTGGAAGATTTCTCAATATATAATTACGCATAGATGATTTAGCAACACCTAATTTATCTGAAAGAGAATTAAATGCAAAAGGAAGTTTTGGATAAATCAATCTCAACAGATTATTAGTTAAATTTTCCCTTTTTAATTTTGAAAGTATGCTTCTAAAATTAACTCCCTGCCTTAAAAAAATTAACTCCACTTTATCAAGAGTTTTTGAATTAATAGCTTTAGTAAAAGAATTTCTTGTTAAATGCCTATAGGCCATATTCTCACTTGATTTTCCAATCTCTTTAATCTGCCTTCCTCTATTTCCTCCAATACTTTCTTTATACAACTCTTTTAATTCGCAAACAATTTTATCAGGATAACCATAAGCACTATTCCTAATTTCACAATCAAAATTTTTTAATTTAAAATCTATATTTTTTAAATTTTCTCTATCTTCTCCAGAAATTCGAACAACTTTGAAGACTTTTCCATCTACAGTTTTGTTTTTAATACTTGATGAAATTCCAAGCCTTAATAATAAATAAGTCAGTTGATTTGCAAGTCTTCTGCTCTTTGTTGTGACAGAAATATCATCTCTTGAAACTTCTGCATCTCCATCAAAGTACCCTCCTAAAAATGAACTAACAACTCTTTTATTGGAAAGAAAAATTCCTTCTGGAATAAACTTTGTTGCAGAATTGCTTTTTTCTAAACCCTCCATTAAGATTCTGGTGTTATTCCTTAATAAAATAGTATAAACAGGCTTCTTCCTTCGTTTATCAATTCTTATAGTGGGAAAATATCCGAATTTATCTTTAATGTAATTTGAAATCCATTCTTTTATTTTTTCAGAGCCAATAGAAATTGAAAAAGGATTTGAAGTTCCTTCAGCAACAAACAATCCAAGAAAATAAGCATCATCCTCATCATAAATATTTTCAGTTTCTAGCTTAATCTCTCTTGGACATGCAATTAAATCCTCTTTTTTTAGAAATCTTGTTTGTTTCCAATTTATTCCTTTATCAAAACTTAAAAACTGATGTTTTCCAGTTATTTTAAGAACTCTTCCTCTCTTTGTCTTTATAATAAAAAGATTCTTGACTCTTTCCTTATACAAATGAGTTGCTTTTACAACTTTTAATCTATCTCCAACCAAAGATAAAACTTTAACAGTGTTTATTGGAATTGCAAAACCATCTTCAAAATTAAACTCATTATTCTTATTATACTTATCATAAGTTTGCTTTATTGTCTCAACATGCATCTTTGTATCATTAAAATAAGAAACAAATGTATCCTTACTCACACATTTTCCACTTCCATAAGCTCCAAACGCTTCTGTTATAGCTCTGCTTTCAATTCCTTTTCCTCCGAGAAGTTCATCAAAATTTTTGCTTCCTGTAGTGATATGAATTATATTTTGTCTTCTCTTATCATATTCTATTCCATCCTGAAATCCCAAATCAAGCATTTCTCTTGAAGCTTGAATTGCTTTTCTTGCAATCGCAGAACTAACTCCAGCAGTATCAGCTAAAGCAGCGGGACTCATCACAGCAAGAGACATCAAATCAAAAATTCCTGCACTTTCAAGTTTTGCTGCGACAGCTGGTCCAATTCCAGGCAAGTCAGTTAATTGCGGCTCTTTTTTCTTTTCTTTTTTTCCAACCTCTTCTTCTCCAGAAACTGCTTTCTTAATTTCTTCTGCTTCTTTTTTAGTTGTCATTTTAAGTTTGATGAATATAACATATTTAAAAGGTTTTTAGATGATTCAAAAAATTCTTTTTTAGCTTTCATCTCTCTTGTTTTATCTTCATAATCCACCACATTTGAAATAGATGACTTTCCTAATTTTTTCTTTGCATATTCATAATCTTTTAATTTTTTAACATAATTTACAAAAAGAGAGGACAAAAAACTTATTTTAATATCTCTAAATGCATGAATCATCAAAAATTTTTCAATTTCTCTGTAATTATTAAAAAAGGTTTCATAATCAAAAATTCCATTTCCATAAGTTTCTATAAAAGATTTTATTCTTTTTTTTGATTTATTAATAACAATCTGCTTTCCACTTACTATATTCATAAATTCTCAAAACTCCTTCTATTTATAAGCATTTATCCTCTAAAAAATAATAGTTAAAAATAAGCTCATCTTATTTGCTTATAAAAAGAAATTAATAATAAAAAACTTCAGTAATTTGATAACTTATTTGATAGAATTTATATTAACTAATTATAATCAATCTTATTCAACTCCTTCAACATTTCTCTCATCAGTAATCTCTTTTGGAACTCGATATTCCTTCCATTTGACTTTCTTTTCTTTAACAGCTTTTTTCAAATTTTTTTCAATAGAAGATAATTTTGCATTTCCACTTTTAACTTCAACAAAAACAATTTCATCTATATTCTGAGAATCCATTCCTTTAAATACTAAAAAATCAATTGGTTTTCCAATAAACCTGCACTCATTAGGATTAAAATTAAAATCAGGTAAAAAAGGAGCTAATTGCTCTGAAAATTGTCCAGATAATACAGCTCTTGATTTTAAAATAGCATTTTTTCTATAAATTGGCAATTCTGATTCCCAAAATTTGTTTTTTCTAAAACTTCCATTTTTATAACCAATAAAATAAGCTACAAAAATTCCAATTAAAAACAAAATTATTAAGATTAT
>CAZOOJ010000016.1:0-23707 GCA_964581415.1 Candidatus Woesearchaeota archaeon | reverse complement strand
TCTATTTGTTTGATAATCCCTATGTCCTTGAGACTTTTCAATATCTGTTCTAATAATATCACCAACTACCTGACGGCCTACAGAATCTCTAAATGCTTTTCCTTTAGGAGAAAGAGGTGGAAAACATCCTCCTAAAATTAATCCAGTAGATACTACTAAAGGAATAACCACTTTATTTACTAAACTTTTTTTCATTTTTCATATGCGTTTTTTCTATCCTGTTTAAAATCTCTTGATTTTTACTGTTTAATTAACATTTAATTATTTTTAAATCTTTCTATTTGAAGTTATTTTATAGTAGTTACAAAATCTGTTCAAATTGAATTATTCTTCATTGTTTTCATTTTCTTCTTCATTTGAATTTTCATCATCATCCTCTCCATTTTCATCATTTTCTTTTGTTTTATCATTCTCTTCTTTTTCCTCTTCTGAATCATCAAAATAATTTGTTTTACTATTAGAGAATCCTATTATTCCAATATAATTTATATTATCTCCGCAATCTCCAAAAGCATTGCATCTTTTATTCATTTTTTCTTCCCAAGACTCTTCAAGACACTGACAATTTTCAACACACTTTTTTACTTTATCTCCAAATATATGGTCATATTTTTCTTCATAAACTACTGTGCATTCTATATCTCCTTTAGAGCATATTGAACTAGATTCTGTTTCCTCTTTCCAAAAATCAAATCCAGGAGGATATTCTGGAAAACAGTTTATCTGTCCTTTTGCTGTATTTTCAGTATATTCTGTATTAGTCCAAACACAGTCTCTTTTATCCTCATTTTCACAATCTTTTTTATTATTCTGAGCAATACAATCCTGCCATTTATTAGCTATGCATCCTGATGTTTTAAATCCATTATTAATTTCTGATTGTTTACAGATTTCTTGTCTAAAATCAGCACAAGGTTCCACAGTTACTTCTCCAGTATAACATACTAATCTAAAATATCTGCTTCCAGGAGAATTTTTATCTATTCCTTTAGATTCTGCGCACCAGGTTTCACCATGCAGATATTCTTTTCCTTCATATTCACAATTTAAATCTTTACATATGTAGTCTCCATATTTTGGATTTGCAGTTTCTCCTCTTTTATATTCTTTACAGACACTTCCTAAAAAATAATCGCAATTTCCACATGTTCTTGAATTTGCATTTGATGAAGAAGGATTACAGGATTCTGATTTTGTTTTAATTTTAGACCAATATTCCTTATTTTTAATTTTATCAGCATCATATATGTTTGCTAAATTTCCACAAGAATCAACAAAATAAACTTCATCTCTTCCTTCTACACAAGTAGTTTTTTCTGTAGGGCCACAGTTTGTTCCTAAGGTTTCAGCAGAGCATAAATATCCTTCATGAAAAGATACATTTGAATTAGAAGATTCCATTTCTTTGCATTCTTTTTGTGTTGTTAATAAGCATGTTTTCTCATAATCTCTTTCAAATACACATGCTCCTTTAACATCTGAACTTGCACTTGCAATACATTCAATTTCATTTGTTATATCCTTTCTAAAATTTATTTCTAATCCATACAAAGAGGATAATCTCTTGCATCTTACTTGTGTAACAAATGCAGCTTGTTCTCCTATTAAGCAGCATCCTAATGTGCATTGAGGAATGTCACAATCAGCATCTCCGTTCCAGACTCCTCCTGAGTCTTCACATACTTTTTGAGGAGTATTTTTAGTGCAAGTTCCTTCCTGACTATCATAACAGCATCCTTTTTTACAATAAGAAGTTGCTTCACAAGAAGTTGGAGCAGCTCTTAAATCTCCTGAAACATCACATTTATTCTCAGGAGCATTTTGGCACCAAGCTCCTTCTAAAGTTTTTTCACAACAATAAGAGATTTCTCCAACAGCAGAAATATTCTCAATTAAAAAAATTCCTATTAATAAAATTCCAAAGAGAATTAATATTTTTTTGTTTTTCATTTTTTACTCTCTCTTTTATGTTTTAATTCTTATATTTTTTAAATTTAATATCCAGCAGGCCATGCAACACTTCTTGAAGCAAATTGAAATTTATTTCCTGTATTTCTATCTGTTAAAATATAAATTGTTGTTCCTTCAGATTGTTTTTTCTTTTCAACTTTTAAATCATGATAATAAACCATATAAGTTGTTGTTTCAGCATCACCATAACTAGCTTCCCAATCTATTATGCTATTAGCTATACTTACTAATTCATAAAGATTATTATTCAAAACCATATTAATTGAGTCATATCTTTTTGTTTCTTCTTTTGATAAAGTCAATGAACTGTTAAAATTAATAGTAATTCTTTTTGGAAGCAATTCAACATCTATTTCATTTCTTTTTAAAACAACATTATAACCTCTTTCTTCATAACTTTCTTTTAATTTATCTAAGCAAGAATAAGCTTCTTTTTTAATTCCTTCTTTTAATTCCTCTTCAATGTGTCTTTTTAATAATGGTTGCTGCACTATACAGGTTTTATAGTTCTCATTGATATAGCATAAATATTCTATGTTCTCATTATTATACAAAAAATAATGTTCTGGATTTAAACTTCCTCCTTGTAAAGATATTTTTTTAATTTTCTCATTAACTATCTCTTCCATACACTCCTGCATAAAATTATCTGGATTTTTTTCTTCAAATCCTAATATTGTTTTAATTTCAGGATAAAAAATATATAATAAAATTCCAGCAATAATAATCATAATGCCTATAATGATAAAAATTGTTAATTGTCCTTTTTTATTCCTCTTTTTCATTTTATTTTCAAGCATTTTTTCTTTATAAATTTATTTTTATTTAACTATTTTTCTTCTGGTTTAACTTTAATTGCACAATCTGTATTTTCATTTCCATAAGCATCCACACATTTTATATGATAAGTTATTCTACTATTCCATTCTGCACTATGAATTGTTGATAATGCTGTTGTCATGTCTATTGCATTTTCAATATCAAAATCACAACTTTTATTATCATAATAACACTCTGCTTTTTCATTGGTTATTAATTTCAAATAATTCCCTTTTTGATAAACTCTAACAACTATTGGAGGAGAAGAATCTACTTCTATATTAATTGTGGAATTTTCTTTAACAATATTTTCTGCTGTATCTTCACATCTTATAGGAATTTCATTTTTTCCTATCATTAAATTTATTCCTTCTTGTTTGTGGGAATTTGAATTAGTATCTGGATAAAATTGATATTCTGCTCCTTTCCATTTCCAAAAGCATATTGCTTTTCCATTCTCTGCTCCTCCAGAAGTTTTAACTTCCAAATCAACTGATGCAGATTCAGAACTGCTTTTTATAGTTTCACCTGATTGAAAATAGTTCTCTCCAAATTTGAATTTTATTGAATCTATTTTTAATTCTGTTTCTGTTACAAAAAGATTATAAACAAAATCTTCTGAATTTACATTTCTTTCTCCATATTTTTCTATGTCTTCTTCTGTATTAATCCATGGTTTGTCTTTGCATTTAATATAGAAGATATTTTCTCCTTTTTCTAAATCAGTAAGAGTTGCACCACAAGGCCAACCAAGAATTCCAGGACGCTCTAATTCAACATTGCAATCCATTTTAAATTCCATCTTTTCATAATCTATTTCTTTTTTAGTGTCATATCTGCATTCTGCTGGCTCATTGACATATGCAATTAATTTTTCTTCTTCTATTCCATATTTTAGAAAGGTTCCTTTTTTAGGAGAATAAGAAGTTATCATAGGTGCAGTTGTGTCTGGTCCTTTGTGAATGCAGAAATCCACTATATAAGGATTGAGATTGAAATTACCATGATAATCCTGACATCTTACATACAGATTTAATTTTCCAAATGAATCTTTAATATCTCCTGTAATATCATAGACTCCTGGATTATCTAAACTTAATAGTTCTTTTACCTCAAAAGTATGTTCTTTTGTATATTTGTTTTGTTCAAGAGGATAATATTCTAAACTTTCATAAGTATCTTTATTTTCAACATCATATTTGCATTGGGCAAATTCGTCTGTTATTAATGTAAATGTTATATTTTCATTTTCTTCTACACAATCTCCATTTTCTTTTCTTATTTTAACTTTTTTTGCTTCTTTATCTTGAAATTCATGTTTTTCAGTTAGAACTTCTCCTGGAGAAATTATCGGAGGATTTGTTTCAGAAGCAATACTTTCACAAATTGGATTTTCAGTATCTTTGTTAATTAATTTACATGTCTGTCCAAGAGAACTGCATCTGTATTCTGAACAGGGCTTTAAAGGATCTTCATTGCATTTTTCACAATTTTCTCCACCTGTTGGAGCTTCCCAAGCCATGCATGTAAATTTAACTTCTTTTATTTTTGTTTTTCCCCATCCAATTAGCCATATGTATAAAATAACAAGAACAGCAATTCCTACACCCCATCCTGCTGTTGAAAGTGTAATAGCCTTTGCTGCATAAAGTCCAGCAAAAGCTCCTGCTGTTCCTCCTGCTAACATCATAACTGTTGCAG
The DNA here is from genome assembly GCA_964581415.1 of Candidatus Woesearchaeota archaeon. Classification (GTDB taxonomy): domain Archaea; phylum Nanobdellota; class Nanobdellia; order Pacearchaeales; family GW2011-AR1; genus CAYTGG01. The sequence continues at coordinate 19,216 of CAZOOJ010000016.1, read as the reverse complement.
CAGGTCCTGTAATCTTAAGTGATTTTGCAAGATATGCTCCTAACATTATACCTATAGCTGCTCCAGCTGCAGCAGATCCAACTGCTCCGAGAACATTCGTAACACTAGAACTTCCTGCTATACTTGACTCTCCAACAAACCAACCATAACCATAACTTCCATAAAACAAACTTTTTCCTGTAGCCCATATACCAAGACTTATTAAAGTTCCAGTTGCACCACTAATTTTTCCTAATCCTTTAAGAGCATTGTCAATATCACTTTCTTCAGGTTCAGGAGGTTCAAAAACAGATTCAAGAGCATTTAGAGAAGTATTGAGTTTTTGAGGATTTGCATATTGTCCTTCAACAGGTTTAGCATATTTTGTATAATCTTCCCATGTTGGAATAGTCTCTTTCCATTCTACACATTCTCTTAGTAAACAGATTCCTTGTTCAAGACATTTTTTCTCTTTTTCATAATCATTTACATTATGTTCATATTCTCCATAGCTTCCAGTTCTTTCTTTCCATTCTTCAAATGTTTCCCATAGATTACATTGATACTCTGAACATTCATACTTCAAACAAGTTTTTAATGGAGGACTTAGCTGTATATTGTTTGTTCCATCTCCAATATAATTAATATAACTTCCACAATCTCCAATAGAGATGCACAAATCATTCATTTTTTCTGCAAATTCTGCTGTATTACACTTACAATTTGCTTTACAATCCCAATGTCCTTTCCAATCTTTTTGATAAACTATCTTGCAGGTTTGAGTTGCAATAGAGCACATTTCTGAATTTCCTTCTTCTCCTATTAAATCAAATCCTTTTGGATATTTTGGAACACAAACACCAAATTTAAAATATTTATCAACATAGATTTCTTCAAACATGCACTGTTCATTATTTTTGCATTTTTTTTCCTTTTCATCTAATTTATTATAACCTAAACATTCTGTTGCCTGATTAGGAACACAATTTGCTATTGTAAAAGTTTCTCCATCTTCTTCAATTTCAGACTGAGTGCAAATTTCTCCTCTATAATCAGCACAAGGCTCAACAATAACTTCTCCTTCAACACACATTCTTTTCCAATGCCGACTTCCTACTGTATCTTTTCCATCTCCAATATAAGAATCATAAACACACCAGCTTTCTCCATTTTCTCTAATATCTCCATTTTCATCAATACACTTTAAACTTTTACAAACAAAATTTCCATCTTTTATAGAAGTCTCTCCAAATTTCGTTTTAGAACAAACACTGCTTAAAGCTCTGTAACAATTTCCACAAGTTTCAGAATTGATATTTGAAGAACCAGAATTACAGGAATCATCTTTAGATAATATCTTTCCATTATTCCAAGAAGAATCTCTATCAGACGAGTAAATATTTTCTTTATTTCCACATGAATCAAACCAATAAATTTCATCTGTTCCATTTACACATCCTACAGAATTCTGTCTTGTGCAATTATATTTAGATAATTCTGAAGAGGAACATAAATATCCTTCATAAAAATCACCTTTTTCTGATAAACACTCTTTTTCTGTTTTTCTGACACAAGTTCCTTGCAAAACACATGCTCCTTCTTTCTGGCTAGCAGAGAGTATAAGGCAGTCTAATTCTGTTCCAGCACTCCAATCTTTTTCAAAACCTTTTTGTAAAGATAATAACTCACATCTTTTTTCTGTTACAAATTCTACTTCTTTTCCCAGAATACAGCATCCTTTTTCACATTCTGCAATATCACAGTTTTCATTATTTTTATAAAATTCTCCTCCTTCACATTTAAGAGCTATAGAATTTGTAGTGCATAAACCTTCTTCAGTATCAACACAACATCCTCTTGCACAATCAGAAGAATCATCACAGGAAATAGGTAATGGTTCTACAGCACAAAGTTCAGGATTATCTGAAGAAATATCTTGGCATATAGAACCATCTTCCATTTCAAAACAGCAATTCCAAGTTGTATCTTCACCAGCAGACACTGTTTTTATTGAATTAATGAAAAAACTATTTGAAATAGGAAAATTTATCAATAAGAAAATCTGCAATAGTATAACTGGAAACAATACAGCCTTTACCTTCTTTATTTTATATTTTCTCATTTTAAATTCCAGGAGGTATCACACAACTTCTTACAACAAAAATAAACTTTTCTTTTGTATCTCTAGATTCTACAGTATATATTCTTTCTAAATCTGAAGTTTTTATTTTACTTATTTTAAAAACAGGATGAAGTAGCATATATCCTAAAGCATCAAAATTACAATATTTTGCTTCTTGACTGATAATCTCTTGAACAACAATAGCAATATCATAAAGATTTGAAGAAAAAATAGCTGTGAAATTCTCTTTTTTTTCTGATTCTTCATTTTTAATCAAAATTAATTTTCCATTCACATCAATAATTATTTTCCCTTCTCTGAAATTTACTTTAAATCCATTATATTCTGAATTAACTGAATATCCTTCTTCCTCTAAACTTTCTACTAAACTATCAAAACAGATTTCAACATCATCGGAAATCTCATTTGATATTTCTTCTTTTAGATGTTGTATAAGTAAAGGTTCAAGATTGATACAAGGAAGATATTTGTTGGAGTTATAACACAAATAAGAAATTTTTCTGACAAAATCTTCTTCTGAAAAACTAAAATCTTTGTAAAAAGTTGGTTGAATATATCCTCCTTGCTGAGATATTAACTCAGAACTATTTCTGATTTTATCTTCTAAACAAGATTCAAGAAAAGAATTAGGATTTTTTTCTCCTCTTGGTCCAAATGGAATATCTACATCTTTTATGAGTAAAAAAAGAATAATACCTGCTACTAATAAAATCGCTATTATTATAAAAAGACTTATTTGTGCTTTTTTATTTATTTTAATAACCATAAGTTTACTCCTGATTTTTTTATTCTTTGAATTTTACCCTCAAATGCTAATTCAAGAAGATATTTGTCTGCAGTATTCCATGAAATTTTTAGAAATTCAGCAAGCTCAGAAGAGGTTATAACTTTTTTCTTCTTCAGAAAATCCAATATTTTTTTATTATGTAATTTCATATCATATTTAATATTCATTTAAATACTTTATTTATTATCATATTTAATATTCATTTTAGTAACACATTTATTAATATATTTAATATTTAAAGGCATATATAAATGTTTTGAAGAAGTATAATTTTTTTAGATTAATCTTCTACTCAGACCAGCACTTATTATAAATAATTCAAATCCTTCTTATAAATAATCTCAATATTCTAAATTGTTCGTGCTAATCTTCGGTCTCAACTCTTGGTGCAAGAACAAATCCTAATTCAATATAATCAGTATTTATTTCCATTTTTAAAGGATGTTCTTCTGCAAAAGATAATATTACTTTTTCAGAAAGTTTTGCTCCTTTAATGAACTTAGATAGATATTCCAAACTATATCTCGCTTTGCAGTTTTCTGCCTGTATTTCTGCTTCGTCTCCTGTAAATTCAGCTTTTGCAGAATTAATTCCTTTGGCTTCTATGATAAATCTTCCCTCTTCAATTATAAAAGAACAGGCGTCAGAAACTACACTACAATCTTCTATTGAATCAATAAGATCAGCAGAATTTAATTTAATTCTTGAACTGAAATCCATATTTGAAACTTTAGAATTAAAATCAATTTCTTCTCCTTCGATATCTATTAGATTTAAATTAAAATTTCTTCTTATTCTATCCTGAATTTGAATTTGTAATACATTGTCTGTTTTTTCTAATATCAAATTGCTTCCTGCTCCACATCTTTTTAAAATTCTTTTAAAATCTTCTAAATTAATTCCTAAAACTTGTGCATCTGTTTCAAATTGTGAGAAGGCTCCTCTTAAGATTTTAAATCCTATCATTGAAACATTTGCAGGATCCATAGCACTTATCTTCATTCCAGTTTCATCTATCTTGATTCTAACTTCCATAACTAAATCTGAGATTATATCTATTATCTTTGAAAGAATAATTGGATTTTCTAATTTTACTAACATAATTTTAATAGACTTAGTTGTCTTTTAAAGATTATTATACTAAAATTAAGTTAATTATATAAATTATGATAATTCTTTTGAATTATGATAAAAGAGTTTAAAATAAAGACTAATAAAAAACAAGAGATAATTGATATAACTTCTGAAATAAAGAATATTGTTTCAAATTCTAAAATTGAAAAAGGAATATGTTTAGTCTATGTTCCTCATGCAACTTCTGGAATTTTAATTAATGAAAATTATGATAAAAATGTATGTGAAGATATAATAAATATGCTTGAGAAATTAATTCCTCAAAAAGGAAATTATAAACATGACTGTATTGATAAAAATGCTTCTGCTCATATAAAATCTTCAATAGTTGGACCAAGTGAAACTATTCTAATTGATAATGGAAAAATTCTATTAGGAACTTGGCAGGGAATTGGATTATGTGAATTTGATGGTCCACGTACGCGAAGCGTTTTTGTGAAGATAATTAGTAGTTAGAAAAATGAACTCAGAAAAACAATTTTATAAAGAACAAAGAATAAGAAAAATAACTCAATTATATTATTCTCGTCCTGAAATATTAAGAGCTATTTTTAATTTTTCAGAAAATCGTGAAGTGATTCCAAGATATTTTGAAGGCTTTGGAAAACGTCCTGATTCTTTTCAGTATCCTGGAGATATTTTTGAAATGGTTAAAAAAGGCGCAACAAGCTTTCATTGCTCAGAGGAACTTTGGAAAGACCCATTAAAAATTTCAACAGAAATGAATGAAAATCAGTTAAATGAATTAAGAAAAGGATGGGACTTTTTGATTGATATAGACAGCAAATACATAGATTACAGCAAAATTTTAGCAGAATTAATAATTAACCTTTTGAGATTTCATGGTGTGAAAAATATTGGAATAAAGTTCAGCGGAAGCAAAGGTTTTCATATTTTAATTCCCTGGAAAGCATTTCCTAAAGAGATTAATGAAACTAAAACTTCGAATAAATTTCCAGAATGGCCAAGAATAATTACTCAGTATATCATGGAAAAAACTAAAGAGAAATTAATAGAGAAAATAAGTAATTTAGAAAAACCAAATAAATATGTAAAAGATTTCAAAGCTCCAAAAGAAGTCATGCCTGATATTATTTTAGTTTCTCCAAGACATTTATTTAGAATGCCTTATTCTTTACATGAAAAAACAGCGTTATCAAGTGTAGTAATAGATGCAGATTCAGAATCAATTAGAAATTTCGAATTAAAGGACGCTGATCCTCTGAAATTATCTAAAAATTCAATAAAAAATTTTATTCCTGATGTGGAAGAAGGAGAAGCTTCTGAGCTCTTAATTCAGGCTCTTGACTGGAATAATGAAAAAAATCCAGAAGAAGAAAAATTAGAATTTAAGAATATCAAACCAATAAAGTTAGATAATCTATCAGATAAAAATTTTCCTCCTTGTATTAAAAATATCTTACAGGGATTGGAGGATGGAAAAAAAAGAGCAGTTTTTGTTCTGATAAACTTTTTTAGGTCTGTTGGCGATAATAAAGAAGATATTGAAAAAAGAATCTATGATTGGAATAAAAAAAATAGTCCTCCTTTGAAAGAAGGTTATATCAAATCACAACTTTCTTGGGCATATAAAAGAAAGCCTCTTATGCCTCCAAATTGTAAAGAATTTTATCAGGGAATAGCAGTATGTCAGCCAGATAATTTTTGCAAATTAATAAAAAATCCTGTGAATTATATGGTAAGAAAAAGTTTTTTGGAAAATAAAAGAATTAAGAGAAATAATAAATAGTTTAAAAATATTTATAAATAACCTTTAATTAATCTCTATATGAAAAGAGGATATTTTTTTAGTATTTTAATTCTTCTAATTTCATTTTTAATAATTACTAATAATACAGCAATATATGGATTAGAAGACGAAGAAACAAAAATAGAAAAAGCATACGATTGTTTATTAAATAAAGTTGAAAATCAATGTTCTACTTCTTTAGAAGAAAATATTTTTGTTTTATTATCTGTTGGAAAATGTAAAAAAGAGGTTATTAAAGAATCAGATGGAAAAAAATGTTGGCCAGCATCGAATTGCGATATAAAAACAACTGCTCAGGCTATTTTAGCTTTAAATGAAATGTATATAAATACAGATGAAGCAGTAAAATGGCTCTTTTCTCAAAATAAAACTTCTACAGATTTAGAATGGTATCTTGAAATAGAAAGTCCTAAGCCAGCAAATTGTGTTATAAGTTATTCTAATAATTCTTATGATATAGAAATTGGAGAAGATAAAAAAATTAGCAATGATGCAGGAAGTTGTTTGACATTATCAGAAGGAAATTGGTGGCTTAAAATTTCTGAAAGTTGTTATAATGAAGAGTTTCAAATCTCATGCGACGAACAATTTTTAACTGCTCTCTTATTCAAAAAACAAGATTCTTCTACAATTCATGTATTAAAAGGAACTTCTTCAGCATCTGCAGAAGGAACTACTAAAGAAAAAATTAATTCTTTGTGTTTTTCAAAAAAAACTTCTTGTGATTATGAAGGAAGTTTATGGGCTGTTTTAGCTTTGGATGATTTAGGTTATGATGTCTCTCCTTATCTTTCTTATCTAATTGCAATGAAAGATGAGAACAAGGAATATTTACCTGAATCTTTCTTATATTTTTTAACAGATTCTTCTGATATTAGAAGTTCTTTATTGTTAAAACAAAAATCAGATAAATATTGGGATGAATCAGGAGATAAGTTTTATGATACTGCTATGGCTTTATATCCTTTTCAATACGACGAGATTCAAGAGAAGAAAAATTCAAAAGAATGGTTACTAGAAGTTCAGCAGGAAGATGGATGCTGGAATGGAGGAAATTTAAGAGACAATGCTTTTTTACTTTATTCTGTTTGGCCTGGATATTACAATCTTCAAATTTGCGGAGATGGTGTTGTAGAGGGAGCAGAGAAATGTGATGGTTCTAATTTGAATAATCAACTTTGTTATGATTTAGGATATTCTGGAGGAAATTTATCCTGTTATTCTCCTGGAACAGAAAATGAATGCACTTTTGATACAAGCGAGTGTACTGGAGAATTGAATACTTGTGAGAGAGTAGGATATACTTGTATTCCTGAAGATGAAAATTGCACAGGAAATATTCTTGAACAGTATGTTTGTCCAAATGAAGGAGAAGTTTGTTGTGATGAATTTGAAGGATTAGATACTTGTAAAGAAAAAAATGGAACTATCTGCAATTCTGATGAGTTTTGCACTGGAAATTATACAGAAAATGTCTCAGATTTAGAGATAGGAGAAGTTTGTTGTTTAACAGGATATTGTGAGTCAGAAAATGAACCTCCTGATTGTCAGGAAGCAGGTTATTATTGCATGTCTGAAATGAACTGTCAGGGAAATATACTTAAAAATTATGATTGTGCTGGAACATTTAAATGTTGTGACACTCCAAAATCCTCAAATACTTGTTATGAACAAGGAGGAGAAGTATGTTCCTCAAATGAAGAATGTAATGGAAATTTAATAGATGCATCTGATTTAGAAATAGGAGAAACTTGCTGTACTAATGGAATTTGTCAGACTAAAGCAGTAGAACCAGAATGTGAGAAAAATTACTATGGAATCTGTAGATATAGTTGTGAAGATGATGAAGAAAGAAAATCATATGAATGTGACGGCTCAAAAGTTTGTTGCATCAAAAAAGAAAGTCCTCCTCCAAAGAAAAATTATTTCTGGATAATTCTTCTGATAATTCTAATTATTCTTGTAGTTTTAGGAATAATTTTTAGAGATAGATTAAGACCTTATTATCTAAAAATAAAATCTAAATTTAGAAAAGGGAGTTCTAAAAATTTTAGAGGCAGTAGAAGGCCTCCATCTTTTCCACCTTCTGTAATTCCAAGAGGGCCCTTACCAAGAAGAAGAATTCTTCCTCCTTCAGGAAGACGCATAAGACATCCTCCTCCAAGAAGAAAAAGTGAAGTAGATGATATTCTAAAAAAATTAAAAAATATGGGGAAATAAATATAAATCAAATAAATTTATTAATACTCCTTTTTTTATTAAATTATGAAACTAAAATTTTTTACAATAATTTTTTTTCTATTCTTATTTTTAATTTCAACAATTTCAGCAATTGAAATTGATATGAAAGACTCTTATGATAAAGGAGAAACAATGATTACCAAATTTTCTGGAAATTTTTTAGAGCCTCCTTCTAAAGAAAATGTAAAACTTTATAGAAACCATGTCAGAGTTTCTTTTGAACCATCTATAGCAAAAATTAATGGAAATTATTATCTATATGCTTCACTTCTAAATAAAGAAGAAGATAATTATTCTTTGATTATAGAAAATGTTCAATATTATGAAGGAAGCGAAATTAGTAATGAGAATCTAATAAGAAACTTTTTAATCACTGATAAAACAGCAGATTTTTCTTTGAATCCAGGTTATGTAGTCACAAATAAGAATTTTTATTTAGAAGTGCAAAATTTGAAGAATTCAGAAATAAGTATTACTATAGAGCCTTCTTCATTTGATTTATTTGGTCCAGAGGAGATAGATGTCGCATCTGGAGAAATTAAAAAGATTTATTTTTCTATAGAAAATCTTACTCAATCGACTACAGATTTTATTAAATTAAACACAGAAGATTTGCAATACGAAGTCCTTGCTGATATTTTTATAACTGAATGCATATCTAACTGCACAGGAAAAGAATGTGGAGATGATGGATGTGGAGGAAGTTGTGGTAATTGCGATGAAGGATATTATTGTGAAAATGGAGAATGTATAATAGAAGAAAATTGCACATCTATTGGAGGAGTTTGTCAATTTTTTTCTTGTAAGAGTAATTCAGTTGATATAGGAAAACTAGATTGTGGTTTATTTCAGACTTGTTGCAAAGATTATTCTAAAAATGAATCTGATGAGGATTATTCTGAAAATAAGTCAGAAGAAAAAAATATAAGCTTTGAATTTGAACCAGAAAAATTGAATTTAACTTTCTCAACAAATTCAAATATCACAAGAACTGTTTATATTTATAATAAGGGAAAAAAATTAGAGAATATTTCTCTTTCCATATCCAGTTCTTTAGAACCTTATATATCTCTTCCAAAAGAGAAAATAAATGAAATTGAAGAAAATTCAAGAATTAAAATTAATCTTTCTTTTTTTTCAAATAGAACTCTAAAGTTTCTTGAAGGGCAAATCTCTGCAAAGGCTAATGATTCTTATGCCTATCTATCTGTTTATTTAAATTTTATAAAAGATTATATTCCTACAAATGGAGATAGTTATTATAAAACTAAAACATGTTCTGAAAAAAATGGTACAATTTGCGATGAAGATGAAATTTGTGAAGGAAAAGAAGAATATGCAAGAGATGGAAATTGTTGTTTAGGTAAATGTATAAAAAAACAAGATAGTTTAACTGGCAAAATAATAGGATGGATAATTGTTGTTTTAATAATTGGTTTTTTAATTTGGTTTTATAGTAAGACTAAGAAAAAGAGAATGTAATTTTTTAATAAAAATCCTTTTTATTCCTTATCTTTAGAATTTTCTTCTAATTCTTTTAATCTTTTCTGCATTTTTTTATTTTCAAATTGAATAACCCTTGCTATCTCATCATATCCATGAAGTCTTCTTGTAATCTCATTAAGAATCTCATTCCAACTATTATTTGTAAGAGCAATCTTTTCTGGATAGATTACATCAATATGAGCAGGCATATACTTAAAAATTATGAGAGCTAAATCATTTATTTCTTCAACTTCAACTTCAATTTCTGCAAAATTAGTGTAAAAATTCTTATCTTTTTTCATAACTTCAGGTTCATTTATTTTTTTGTTCTTAACTTTAACTCCTTTTTCTTCGTCAATTTTGGTTATTAAATTATCTAATGTTTCAGTTAGATATTCTGGAGGTTTTCCAATAATTTCAAACATCATTACTACTATTATGTTTTTTGTATTTTCATCTGAACTCATTTTTATTTGATCTTCTTTTTCTTTCAATAAATAAAAATCCAAGAAGGACACAGAATATCATAATTCCATATAAAGCCCAATTAGGATTTTCTTTATTTTTATCCTTTATGTCTTTTATATTTAAATTTATTGGATTCAAAGTTAAATTTTTTATCTGATTTTTTTCTGAATCTGTTTTCAGATAATTATAATCTGAGCTCTTTTCATCTTTTTCAGATTTATCTTTTTCCTTATTTTGTTCTTCATTCTCTTCGAATTCGTCTTCTTCCTGCTTATCTTCATTTTGTTCATTCTCTTGCTCCTCATACTCGTCTGATGAATCTTCTTTATTCACACAAGCTAATCTCTGCTCTTTTATATCGCTTAATTTTGAATCTCCAATATATTTTACATTAATTAAATCATCAATAGAATTAAATGGACGAGCATCAATTAGATATTCTCCTGTTTTTTCTCCTATCCAGATTATCTCTGTTAATTTTTCTGCTGAAGCAGAATTAATATCAATCTGCCCTTCTTCACAGATAGAGCTATACAAAGGAAGAGAAAAAATTATCAAAAGTAATATTACTGTAAATCTTTTCATAAAAAATTAAACAATTCCTGATTTTAAGTTTTATTATAGTGAATTATCTAAAAAATTGAGCAAATCTTTTTCCTTTCTTTTTCGCTTCTTCAAGAGTTATCACAAAATTTTTTCTATTTTCTTCTGTATCTTTAAGAAATTTAGGATGCAGAAAAAACCAACCTTCTCTGTTTATTCTTAATGCTAAAACAGGTTTTAAACCAAAAATTTCACAAAAAACTAAGAAATTATTTATCTGTTTTTTTGTTATATACTTGATTGGTTTTCTGCTTGATTTAACTTCTATTGCATACTTTTTTCCTTTTTTTCCAGCAATTAAGTCACAGTCAGCATTTTTCATTGTTCCACTTCCAGCAACTCTTACGACTCGATAATCACCTCTTTCTATAAATTTCATAAAAAGCTCTCTTTCAATATTACTTCCTTTTGATTTATTTTTCGGCATCTTTTCTAAAAACCAAACTTCCTGCACCTATAGCACCAGAAAATTTTCCTAATTTTATTCTTTTAATTGGACAGATATTAAATAATGTTCTTTTTTTAGCTTCTTCTCTTGCAGGATTTAATAACTTCTCTCCAAAATTGGAAATTCCTCCTCCAATAAGTATCATTTCAGGATCAAGAATTTTGATTATATCAGATAAACCTATTCCAAGATATTTTCCACTTTTCTTAATCATTTTTAAAGCTTTTTTATTTCTTTCTTGAATTTTTCTTTTAATTTCAAATATATCTCCTTTTAATTTTATTTCTTTTGCATTTCTTAAAATACCTTTTTTTGAAATATACTCTTCAAGACAACCTTTATTTCCGCAAACACATTCTCTTCCATTTGAATCAATTGTAATATGTCCAAATTCAGAAGCATTTCCTTTTCCTCTATAAATTCTTTTATTGATTATTATTCCTCCTCCAATTCCTGTTCCTATTACTAAACATACAAAATTATTGATATTTTTTCCTGCACCAAATAACAGTTCAGCTAATGCAAAACAATTAGCATCATTTTCAATTTTTGTTTTCAATTTTGATTTTTTTTCAATAATTTCTTTTAAATTAAAAATTTTAAAATTTTTTATATTTGGAAGCGAATGTATTTTCTCTCTTTTTTTATCCAAAATTCCAGGTATTCCTATTCCAATTCCTTTTATCTCACTTTTTTTAATTTCTGCACTTTTTAAGAAATCAATAATCTCTAAAGTCTGTTCAAGTATTTTTTCTGTTTTTCTTTCTATTTTTTTGATTATTTTTCCTTTTTCATTAATTAGAACTCCTTTTATATTTGTGCATCCAATATCAATTCCAATTGCATATTTCATTTTAATAAAACATATTCAGCATGACTCCAGCCTAATGGTGTTGCCCAACTGATTATTTTTGTATTCTTAAATTTTTTTAAGGATTTTTCTATTTTTACACTTCTTTTATTTAAATTCATTTTAAGATTCTTTTTTTAAATATAATATCATAATCTTTTTCTGTTTCTTTATATTCAATTGTGATTACTTCTAATTTTTCATTTCCAATATTAACTAATCTATGCCCTTCTTTTCCAGAAATCGTAACTTCTTTATTTTTAATCAATTCCTTTTTCTTACATTTGTCTTTTTGTAAAAGCAAAATTCCCTTTCCTTTTACAAGAATATATCTTTCAGGAGCTCTTTTTTTATGTTTATGTCCTTTTGTCATAAAATACTCTTTTCCTATGCATCCTGGATAAATCACAGTAAGACTTTTTATGTTTCCAGTTTTTTCATTTTTATCTTCTTTTCTATAAACTCTGTAAATAACAGGATTTTTTTTATTTAATATTTCTTTAACTTTTTCATAATTCTGAAATCTGCCTTTCATATCTTTAAGTTTTCGAATAACTCTTTTATCAGGATTTCTCTTTAAATTTCTGGCTATTTTTTCATAATTCATTTTTTAAAATATTTTTGAATGGTTTTTTTTCATTTCTTTTTCTGTTATTTTCAATTTTTCTTTTAACAGAAGAACAACTGATTCTAAGAAAATATGCGCAGAATTTTCAAATAAACTTCCTAAAGGCTGAATAGATTTTGTAGAATTTGATTTTGTTTTAGCTTTTAGAACTATTTTAATATTAGCTTTTCTTGCAATAGGAGAATTTTTATCTGCTGTTATAACTATAGCTTTTGCTTTGCTTGTTTTTGCATTTTCTATAATTCTTTTTGTAAAGTTTGTTTTTCCAGAACCTGAAATCGCAATTACTAAATCTCCTTTTTTTAAAGAGGGTGTTGTACTTCCTCCAATTATATAACTTCTTAATCCAAGCTGCATAAGTCTCATAGCAAACATTTCCGCGATTAATCCACTTCTACCTCCTCCAGTAAGAAAAATTCTTTTGTTTTTTTTAATAAGTTTAAATAGTCGATTTAGATTCTTCTGTTTTTTGTTGCTTAGAGTAAATTCTATTTCATCCAAAATATTCTTCTGAATACTCTTTATTTCCAATTTATTTTCTCCTTAATAAACTTTGCAATTTCTTTAGGTTTCTTTGATTTAGTAATAGCACTTCCCACAACAATTATTTCTGGTTTTTCTTCCACTATTTCCTTTATATTTTTCAAGTTTATTCCTCCAGCTACTTCAATTTTCTTTTTTCTTTTTATTTTTGAAACTTCTTTTAAATTTTTTAATGGAGTTTTGCCTTTATTTTGAGCATCAATTCCAGTATGAATTCCTATATAATCAAAATTTATCTTTTGAATTTCTTTTAATCTTTTTTTTGGATTTTTAATACCAATCAAATCAACTAATATCCTCTTTTTGTATTTTTTCCCTGCTTTTACTGCTTCTTTAATTGTAGAATTATCTGCAGCTCCACAAACACTGACAATATCAGCTCCAGATTTAAAAGCTAATTCTGCTTCTAAAAAACCTACATCCATAGTTTTTAAATCAGCCATTATTGGTTTTTTGAATTTCTTGAATTTTTTAAGAATTCCAAGTCCTTCTCTTTTTATTAAAGGAGTTCCTATCTCTATGATATTAATATATTCTTTTGTTTCTTCACAAATTTTTAAAGCTTTTTTTAGACTGCAATCTAAGGCGATTTGTAATTTCATCTTTCAATTTTTTTTATTTTATTTAATCTTCTTAAATGTCTTTTTGCATCGCTCTTTTTTGTTTTTAACCATCTTTCTATAATTTTCTTTGAATCTTTTTCAGTTATAAATTCTGAAGGAAGGCAAAGAATATTAATATTAGTATGCTCTTTTGCATATTTTGCAGATTTTTCATTCCAACAGATACTTGCTCTAATTCCCTTAATTTTATTAGCAGTTATATTCATTCCATGTCCTGAATTACAAATTAAAATTCCTTTGTTATTCCTTTTTTCAGCAGTTTTTTTTGCAATTTTTATAGCATAATCAGAATAATCATCGTCTTTATTATATTTTTTCGGACCCAAATCCTGAAATGCATATTTTTTTCTTTTTAAAAAAATCTTTATTTCTTTTTTTAATTCAAATCCTGCATGGTCTGAAGAGATATAAATCATTTTAGTTCATTTATTTTTTTAGATACATCTATTTTTGATACTTTTGAAGGAATAGTGTTAGTGCTGATTATTTCAGCATATTTTTTTAATTTTTTTAATGACTTCTCAGCAAAAATTCCATGAATTGCAATACAATAAATTTTTTTTGGTTTTAATTTCTTTATCTGTTTTATAGTTTCTAGCATAGTATTTCCTGTGCTGATTATATCATCAATGATTATTATATTTCTATTTTTAATTTTTAATTTTTTATCTATTCTTATTTTAACCTTTCTAGGACTATATCTCTTTTTTCTAAAAATTCTATAATTCTCTCCACATTTTTCAGCAATTTTTTTAATCCATTGTTCACTTTCAATATCTGGACCTATAAGAAGAGGATTTTTTATCTTGATGGATTTTATATATCTAGAAATTTCATCTGTAATATCAATCTTTTTTCCATTTGAAAGAATTTTTTTTATTTTTTTTATTCTATGAAGATGTGGTTCAACAACATATATTTTATCAAAAATATTGAATATTTTTGACATCACTTTAATATTTATACATTCTCCTTCTTTGAATCTTTTATCTTTTCTAAAATATGGAAAATAAAATGAGAAAAGTTCAATTTTTTTAGCACCCAAATCTTTAGCAGTATATGCTGCAAATAAAGTTTCTATTATTTTTTTATTTAAATTTCCATGAAAAGATTGTAAAAGTATGACTCTTTTTCTTTTTAATTTTGTTTTGAAACTTAAGTCAATCTCTCCATCAGGAAATTCTTTTATATCCAAAAAAGAAACATTCTTTTTTAATTTTGAAATTTTATCTTTTAAATGCTTTGCTCCAGAACAAAAAATAATTACCTCTTTCATGTGCTAAAAAAGATAATCTATTTTATAAAATTTGGCTTTTTATTTTTTAATTTATTCTCTATATCTATTTGCAATCATTCTAACTGCGATAACAACAATCACTGGATTCAAAGAATATTTACTGTGTAATAGTCTAATTTCTTGATAATCTATCTTAATTCAAAGATTAATAAAATTACTGCAGCATTGGAAAATTATCCTTTGCCATTCTAATTTTACAAATCTCTTGCTTGCAGAGTTCTTCTTTTATTTTCTTTTGCTCTTTTTATTGCCTGCTCTAAAAGCTCTTCAACTTTTTTTTCCAAAGCAGTTCCAACTTCTTCTGCAATACTCGAGACAGAGTTTTCTTTGTCAAGTTCCTTCACGACTTTTCTAATGTTTGATTTTATGATTAAAGACATTTTATCATCTAAAAATAGGTTTTAATTATAATAAAACTCTCAACAATTAATCCTATTATTGAAATTATTGTTATTATTAATCCATATCTCTTTATTAATTTGTCCTTTGATTTTAAGACTTTTATTCCAGAAAAAAGTAATATCGCAAAACCAATAAATCCAAATATATCCAAAAATTCTGCATTCATTCCAATTCAATTTCATCTTTTATATTCTTAATTGCTTGAATTGAAATCTCAAAAAATTCATTTAATTCTAATCCTGTTTTTTCTATTTCTTTGATTATATCTCTATTGCAGTTAGCAGCAAATGTTTTGTCTTTGAATTTTTTCTTTAATCCTTTAACTTCCATATCTGAGATTTTTTTTCCTCTCATTAGTGCATAAGCATAGATTATACCTGTCATAGTTTCTGCTGCAGCAAGTGCATGCTCTATTTTTCTGGTTCTTTTTTTATGTTTGAATTTTGGAATAATTTCATGTCCATAAGCATGTGACTGCACAATTTGAATAAATTCATCTTCAAATCCTTTTGATTTTAAAATTTCTTCTGCTTTTACACAATGTTCTGTTATATTATTTTTTGTTAATGCCCAGTCAACATCATGCAATAAACCTAACATGCCCCAATACTCTACATTTTCTCCGAATTTTTCAGCAAGAGCTTTCATTATTGCCTCGCTTTCTAAATAATGATTCATATCTGATTTTTCCTGAGGCATGCTTCTAAGAAATTCAAGTGCTTGTTTCCGAGAAATGGAGAGAGTCATTTTATCTGCTTCAAAAGTTTGATTATTTTTCCTTTTCCTGTAATTAAAATTAAACTTGCTAATCTTGGTCCTTTGCTTTTATTGATTAGAATTCTGTATGCAGCATTAAAAAAATCAGTATTTTTAATATCTATCCTTTCACATATATTATAAAATTCATTAAAGAGTTCTTTTTCTGTATAATCTTTTTTTTCAAGAGATTTTTTTAATTCTTTTAATGCTTCTTTTTCTTTTTCATTCAATTTTGCTTTTATTTTTTTTGTGACTACAAATTTCATATCTTCACCTGCATATTTTTTAAGCCAATTTTTGACTTTTTCTGCCCTCTTTCTTGATTCTATACTGAGTTCTTTTTCTTTTTTTAATTGAATATATGTTATCAAATGCCTAAAACCAACTCTTTCTGGCTTTTTTTTAGTTATATTTAATCTAGACATCTCATAAATTCTTCTTTCTTGAGCATTTGCTTTTCTTTGATAATATTTTTTTTCTAATAAATCAAAATCTTCATATATTTTTATTACATCGTTATCAAAACTTATCTGAAAACTTTTGTTTGGACGTGTTCCTGCAAATAGGTATCTTAAAACTTCAGGTTCATATATCTCTTCTACTTCATCCAAGGTTATTACATTTCCTTTAGAGCTTGAAAATGCTCCTCCACCTTTTATTCTTATCCATTCATAGAACTGATAAACTGGAGGATTATAATCATAAACTTTTTTAACAATTTGTTTACCTGTGTCAAAAGAACCTCCTGCTGCACTGTGATCTATTCCTCCTGGCTCAAAATCAACCTTTTCATAAACCCATTTCATTGGCCAATCAACTCTCCAATTAAGTTTAATGTTACATTTTTTTCTAAAATCTATTTTATTTTTAAATCCACAATCGCATTTATACTCTATTTCATAATCTCTAATATCAAGAATTTTTGTAGAGTCTTTTTTGCATTTTTCACAATAAACTTTCAAAGGAATCCATTTTTTCTCAAGGGGTTCTTTTCTATATTTATTTAGAATTTCTATTATTCTTTGTTTTTTCTCTATTGCTATTTTAATTAATTTAGCATATTCTCCTTTTGAATATTTTAGATACTGTTGAACAAATTCAGGATATATTCCAACTTTTTTTAATGAATTTTCAAATTTTTTTTCAAAATACTCTGCATAACTCTTATTTTTATCAAAAGGTGAGGGAAATTCAGATAAAGACATTCCCACATATTTTTCATAATTTTTATTTATTCCTTTAGGAACTTTTCTAAATCTGTCATAATCATCCCAAGTATAAATGAATCTTACTTTTTTTCCTTTATCTATTAAAGCTCGAACTACAAGGTCTGTTGTGATAACTTCCCTGAAATTTCCAATGTGAATATTTCCAGAAGGAGTAACTGCAGATGCACAAACATATTGTTTTTTATTTCCTTTTTCTTTTATTATCTTATCAGCAATCTGGTCTGCCCAAAAAAATTTTTCTGCCATTTTAACAAAAAAGAAAAGTAGTTTTTATATTTAATCTTTTTATTTGGTTATCATCTTAAAAAATACAAAAAGATTTATAAAACTCTTTTTGATTAAAAGAGAATTGTAAAATGATACCTAATAATCTAGATTGTTTTGAGAAAGAAAGAACTGAAACAACTCATGCAAAAATACTTGGAAGTTATTCAGAAAAATCTTTTTTTGGAAAAAATAAATATTTTCTTTATTGTCATATAGGTTCTGGAAATGATAAATGGGCTAATATTGAAACAGATTTATTTAAGCATTATACTAATAAAAAAAAAGAAACTAAAAAAATTTATGCTGTAGTCTCTTTTCCTTTTACAAATATTATCAATAGAGGAGAAATATTAGCAAAAATTTCTAAGAGAAATATCGGAAAAGTAGAAGCTATATGTGAAGAATTTTAAAATTTCTTAATTCTTGAAATCTTTCAGGTTTTATTTCTATGTCTTTTATTTTAGAATGTTTTGGACCTTTTTTGCATAATTCAATCATTTTATTTACATCATTAGAATCTCCTTCTAAGAAAGTTTCTACTCTGCCATCTTCTAAATTTCTTATAAAACCTTTTACATTGTATCTTTCAGCATTTTCTTTAATAAAATTTCTGAAAAAAACTCCCTGAACTATTCCATTGATATAAACTCTTACTGATTTTTTCATAATAAATTATCTAAAGGAGACTTTATATTTTTAATTGATGCTTGTGAAATTCTAGTATAAATCTGAGTAGTTTTAATATCAGAATGTCCTAAAAGTTTCTGAATAATTCTCAAGTCAGTTCCTTGCTCTAAGAGATGTGTGGCAAAAGAATGCCTGAGTAAGTGAGGATAAACTCTTTTCTTAATTTCAGATTTTTTTCCAGAATTCTGAACTATTTTTGCAATTGTTTTTTTAGTTAATTTTCCACCACGATTTGATTCAAATAGATATTCTGTTTTATTTAATTTAGCATAATATCCTAATTCATTTTTTATAGAATCGGGTATTTTTACAAATCTATCTTTTCTTCCTTTTGCTAATCTGATTTTAATTAAATTTTCTTCAAAGTCGATATCTTCTTTTTTAAGATTAACAATTTCTGAAACTCTTAAACCACATCCGTAAAGCAATTTAATAATTAACTCATGTTTAATATTGCTGTTTGAATTAATAAGTTTTCTAACTTCTTCAATTGTTAAAATATCTGGAATTGTTTTATTTCTTTTTGGATTAGGAATATTTAGATTTTGTTTTAAAATTTCTTTAAAAAAATATTTTATCGCAAAAACATTGTGCCCAACTGAAGCAGGATTATTTTTTGATAGTTTAATTAGTAAAAATTCTTTGGCACTTTCAGCATTTATTCTCCTATTCTTTGAAAATTCAAGATATTTATTGACTTGATTGATATAGGATTTAATTGTTTCCTTAGAATAATTTTTTAATCTGAGATTTTCTTCCAATCTTTTTAATAAATCTTGCATTATTACCAAAAAACATTAAATTATATAAAAGTTACTAAACATACCTCTAAGGGACATTTAACCTAATAAAGGTTATTATCCTCGATGTTA
>CAZOOJ010000015.1:0-6499 GCA_964581415.1 Candidatus Woesearchaeota archaeon | reverse complement strand
ATGGAAAATGAAATATTCCAAACTAAATATGATTTTTGGTTTTACAAACTATATGATATTTTTGATTAACTGCTTTGAGAAATTCTTTTAAAAGAAGCTGATACTTGAATTATAAATAGAATTAAGATATTTTTGATAGATTGCTTCTGATAATCTCTTTTTAAGAAATTAAATTCTGTAAAAATATTAATAGATAGAATTTATGAAGAAAAAATAGAGTTTTTTCAAAGCCTTACTTAGTTAAGTTTATATATATAATTTTCTTTAATCTTTAAATAAAAAGGAGGTTAAAAATGGTTTGGTATAATAAGACTGCTTTAATTTTGTCTGCTATAGGAGCTATAAACTGGGGACTTGCTGAATTAGGTTGGAATGCTGTTGAGAATTTATTAGGATTTGTAGTATGGTTGCCTACAATTGTCTATTATTTAGTAGCTTTATGTGGAATTTATGCTTTGATTAAAGCTTTTAAATAAATTTTTTATTTTTAAGATTTTTTTATAACTGAAATTTTAAATATTTTTTAGATAATAGTCAGTTTACATTTCTTTTACACAGTTAATTTTTCAGTTATTCGTTATTTAAATTATTAGAACTATTCTTTTATATCATTAATTCCAAGAACTATTAATAAAAGGCCTATCATAGCTATAAACCATATTAAACCTCCTTTAAAAAATTCCCATGTAGCATGTCTAAAATTCCAGAAACTTCCTAATTCAGCAGAATACCAACCAAACAGAATTATTCCATTTAAAATTATTAATCCAACTAAGATTTCAATCCATTTATTCATTGTATTATTAATTGATTTTTTTTATTTAAAAAGATTCTTGTGATAAAGGAGATAAAAGAAATGCTTAAAAAAGGAAATTTTTTCTAATTATATAGATTATATTCAAGAATCTTTATTAATATTCATATGAAAAAAGTAAAAGATTTTTTATGGAAGCCTAATATGTCAATTAGGAAATGCGTAGATGCATTTGGAAATCTAGGTTATCAAGCAACTGAACTTAAGGAAGCTACAGATGTCATTTTAAAAATGAAAAGATCAAATGCTAAAATTTTCCTTACTTTTACTTCTAATATGGTAACCTCTGGATTAAGAGGCTTTTTCGCACAACTATGTAAATTTAAAATTCCAAATGTTCTTGTTACAACATCTGGAAGTATTGAAGAAGATATTATGAAAGCTGTGGGAGAGAATTTTGAATTGTCTAATTTTAATGCTGATGATATACAAATGCATGAAAGAGGAGAAAACAGAGTTGGAAATTTGCTAATAAGAAATGAGAGTTACATGAAGTTTGAGGATTTAATGAGAGGATATCTCTTAAAGATTTATAGAAAAAAGACAAGAATTACTGTTTCAGAATTGTTAAGAGAGATTGGAATGTTTCTTAAAGATGAAAATTCTATTTTGTATCAGGCAACAAGAAATAACATTCCTATTTATTGTCCTGGAATTGCTGATTCAAGTTTTGGTTTTCAATTATCTTTATTTCAACAAAAATATCCTGATTTTATTGTAGATTCTGTACAAGATATAAATAGAATTGTAAGTGATTTAGGATTTGATGAGAAAAAAGGTTTGATATCTCTAGGAGGAAGTATCTCGAAACATTATGCTATTTTTTCTGCTTTACTTTCAGGAGGTTTTGATTATGCTGTTTATATGACTACTTCACAAGGGAATTCTGGAAGTTTTTCAGGAGCAACAACTCAAGAAGCAAAATCGTGGGGAAAAATAAAAGATGATGCTGAAGCAGCTAATGTAAATGGAGATGTTTGTATAACTTTTCCTTTAGCGATGTGTAGTGTCTTAGATAAATTGAAAGAAGAAGGGCTTTTTGAAAATGAATAATGCAAGATTTGTACTTTCTAAAAAAAAACTATTAGAGAAACTTAATTTTCTGGAAAATTTAGGATTAAAAATTTCTTATTCTTATAAAACCAATAAAGAAGTTGGAAAACTATTGCAGGAGATTTCCAATGTTGATTTTTCAATTCATTCTCAGGAAGAAATTAATGAAATTAAAAATAAGGAAAAAATTTGGTTTTTTGTTCAAGCAGAAGATAAAAGAAAATTAGAAGATTTGCTAAAAAAAGGAGTTAAAACTTTTGTGATAGATAATGAATTAGATTTAAATAATCTTTTAGAAATTATCTCTGAAAAAAATTTTAAGATTAACCTTTCTTTGAGAATGAAGTTTTCTGAACATAGAATTGGAAGTGGAAAATATTTTGTTTATGGAATGAGTTCTAATGAAGTTAATAAAATAATTAAGAATATAAGAAATAATAAGAACATTGATAAGTTGGGAATATCTATTCATAGAAAAAGTCAAAATATCTCAGAATGGGAAATAAAAAGAGAGATTGAAGACTCTTTAGATAAAAAAATCCTAGAAAAAATTTCTTTTATAAATTTAGGAGGAGGACTTCCTTCAGAATACAGAAGTTTTAATTCAAAAGTTTTTGATTATATTTTTGAAAAAATATCAGAAATAAAGAATTTTCTTGATAAAAATAAAATTGAAGTCTGGATTGAACCAGGAAGATTTTTAGCTGCTCCATGTATAAAATTAGAAACAGAAATTGTTCAAATCCAAGGAAATAATTTAATTCTCAATACTACTATCTATAATTGTGCTCTAGATACTTTATTAACAGGAACAAAAATGTTAATAGAAGGAGAGTTAGAGGATGAAGAATTCGGAAGTTACTTTTTAATTAAAGGAAATTCTCCTACTAGAGATGATATTTTTCGTTATAAAGTAAAACTAAAAAATCCTAAATTAGGAGATAAAATCATCTTTTTGAATGCAGGCGCTTATAATTATTCTACTGATTTCTTTGGTTATAGAAAATTAAAGACAGATATCGTAGATGATTTTTAGAAATTCCTAATTTCAAGAAATTTCCGATTCTGGAAAAACTCTGCATTTTTTCTAAAATCTTATCGAATTAATTTCAGATATATTACATCATATAAACTTCTAAAGAATCAATTGGTAAAGAAGTTGCTTAGTTAATCTGTTAAATAGATAAATAATTAATAGTTGATAATTGTAATAGTCTGTTTATTTTTAGAAGATTTCATAAAATCAAATTTCCAAAATCTTAAATAGTCTATTTTTGATTTTTAATTATGATAACTTCAAAACAAATTGAAGAGATTAGAGAACATTTGGAGAAAGCTCAAAATCCTATTTTTCTTTTTGATAATGATCCAGATGGTTTATGTAGCTTTCTTTTATTAAGGAGATATGTTGAAAGAGGAAAAGGAGTTCCTGTGAGGTCTTTTCCAGGACTTACAGATTCTTATATCAAAAAAATCAGAGAATTAAATGCTGATTATGTTTTTATTTTAGATAAACCTGTTGTTGAAGAGAGTTTTTTTGAAGAAATTGAAAAAATAAATCTGCCAGTAGTTTGGATAGACCATCATAAACTGCAACAGAAAGTTCCTTCTTTTGTAAATTATTATAATTCTTTAGAAGATTCAGAAGGAGAGCCAGTAACTTATATCTGTTATAAAATTTCTGAAAAAGAGGAAGATTTGTGGATTGCGATTGTGGGATGTATTTCTGATAAGTTTGTTCCTGAATTTTATTCAAAATTTAAAGAAAAATATCCTGATTTAAGTATTGATTCTGAAGATGCTTTAGACATTTCTTATAATTCCTCTATTGGAAAAATTGGAAAACTTTTTAGTTTTGCTTTAAAAGACAGAACTACAAATGTGATTAATATGCTGAAATTTTTGATTAAGGTTAAAAGTCCTTATGAAGTTCTAGAAAAAAATTCTAAAAATTATACTATGCATAAAAGATTTGAGCAGATTGATAAAAAATATCAGAGACTTATAAATAAAGCAGAGAGTATTGAATCTAATTTCAAAAATAAGAAGATATTATTTTTTCAGTATGGAGGAGATTTAAGCATAAGCAGCGATATTTCTAATGAACTTAAATATAAATTTCCGGATAAAGTAGTTGTAGTTGCTTATAACACAGGAGTTAAAACAAATATTTCTATTAGAGGAAAAAAAATAAGAGAATCTGTTCTGAAAGCAATTGAGAATTTAAAAAATGCTACAGGAGGAGGGCATGAAGATGCTATTGGAGCGAAAATTAAAACAGAAGACTTGGAAAAGTTTAGAAAGAACTTAGAGAGATTGCTGAAGAATTAAATAAAAAATTAAGATTTATTTTTTTAGTAATGTTTTTAACTTGCTCTTGGATTAAGTGAAGACGAAAACTATAAATTGTGGCAGTGTTGCTTTTAATCTAAACATTTTTGTTTTATTAATTTTTACAAATAAGAGATAATTAGAAATAGAATCTGAAATGTAATTCATAACTTTCTATACAAAGTATAACTTTTGAATAAAAAAATATTTAAACCCTTTTTTTCTAATAAGAATATGAGTAAACAAAGTCAATATTTAGATAATTGCAGTAATTGCATTTTTGGCTTAGTTTACACTAAAATTAAACCTTTAATTTGATTCAGATTTCTTCTTTGGGTTTGAATTGAATTGGAGGGGGTTACTTCTTAATTTGAACTCAAAGGAGATTTCTGTTTTCAAAATTATAAAAGATGGAAACAGAGCAGATGTTGGAAGAAAACGAAAGAGCTTTTTTAGAAGAAGAATTAAGCCAATTAATGAAAATAACTTTCCGTTTAGAAGCAGAACTTGAAACTGCTATTCAGAGAAAGAATTAACATTATTAAAAAAAGAGAATTTTCTTATTAGTTAGTATGCGATTTGGAGTAATAGTTTTCAAAAATATATTATCTCTTAAAATATTGTGAGAAATAAATTATGCTGAAATTCTCTATTAAATGAAAAAATTATAACTTTGATTATTAGTAACTCTTTCCTATATAAACAAAATAATCTGCCTGCTTTCCACATAGAATACATTTCTTGCCTTTTATTTCTAATTGTTTTTCTGGAATATTCAATGTCTTAGCTCCTTTTGCTTTCTCTTTTATCAAATCTTCACATTCTGGATTTTTGCATAGAGGAGCAAGAGTTATCTTTTTACTATCAATTGCTTTTTTAACTTGTTCGAAAGTTTCACATTTAACAATATTTTTATTCAATAAATTTTTCGCTTTTTCATAAATTTCTGAATGAATTTCCTCTAATAATTTAGGAATTTTTTTCTTAAGATTTTTAATCTTTATTTCTTCTTTATTTCCTGTTCTTTTCTTAACTATAACCTGATTTTTTTCAATATCTTTTGGACCTATTTCTATTTGCAGAGGAATGCCTTTTAATTCCCATTCATTATACTTCCATCCAGGAGTAAACTCAGATCTATCATCTATAAAACAATCAAATTTACTTAATTCTTTATTTATCTCTTTTGCTTTTTCTAATGTCTTCTTTTTAGTTTTATCAAATAAAATAGGAATTATAACTACTTTCTTTTCTGCTAATTTTGGAGGAATAATTAATCCTTTATTATCAGAATGTGTAGCAAACATAACTCCTAAAAGCCTAGTAGAGATAGCATAAGTTGACTGATAGCAATATTGCTCTTTTTTGTTTTTATCTAAAAATTTTATTCCATATGCCCTTGCGAAATTTTGTCCATCATCATGATAGTCCGGCCCCTGAATAGCTTTTCCATTAGGTAATAATAATTCAAAAGAATAACTTGCTAAAGCTCCTGCAAACTTTTCTTTATCTGTTTTCTTACCAAACAGAGAAGGAAGTGCCATATATTCTTCCATAACTTTTCCATATATTTTAGTTATTGCTATTTTATCTTTTTCTAAATCTTTTTTATTAGAATAAACATGATGTCCTTCATTCCATAGAAATTCACGTGTTCTTAGAAAAGGAACTGGATGTCTAAACTCCCATCTTATGACATTATTCCACTGATTTAATCTTAAAGGCAAATCTCTCCAGCTTCTTATCCATTTTTTATAAGAATCATACATTATTGCTTCACTAGTAGGACGAATTGCAAGCTTCTCATTTAATTCTTTATTTCCAGTGTGAGTTACCCAAGCAACTTCAGGAGAAAAACCTTTTACATGTTCTTCTTCTTTAGAGAGAAGAGATTCTGGAATAAGCAGAGGAAAATAACAGTTTTTTATGTTTATTTTTTTGAACTCTTTATCAACTCTGTTTTTTATTTTCTCCCATATAGAATATGATTTTGGTCTAAAGACTATACATCCTGAGACTTTAGTATAATCTGCTAATTCACCTTTCTGGATAATTTGAGTAAACCATTCACTAAAATTTTCTTCTTTTTTTGCTGTAATACCCTCTTGTGATTTTTTATTTTCTTTTGACATAAATGATTTAATGAAGAAGGGTTTAAAATATTTATTAAACAGGGCTTTGAGGAATTCTTTTAAAAGAAGCTATTTATTTTATTTCTGAGTTATTAATTAATACTGAGCTTATAGATAGAAATTAAGATATTTTTGATAGATTGCTTTTGATAATCTCTTTTTAAGAAAT
>CAZOOJ010000014.1:0-13441 GCA_964581415.1 Candidatus Woesearchaeota archaeon | reverse complement strand
CCCTGAAAGAAAAATTAAAACTCACGAGGGGCTTTTTTAGCCCAGCTCGTGCCTCACTTCGTTCGGTCAAGCAACAGCAGATTAAGAGGTAATTTCTTTTTGCTTCGCAAATTTTCTTTGTGAAAACCAGAAATTAGCCCAAATTGTTTGCCTATTTTATAATTAAAGTTACTGCAAACAACTTCTCTTAATCGCGATGTTATGTCTAATTGAGTTTGAGTTTTAAAAACGGGCACGCGCTTAGTCCTTTCAGGACAGATAGTCAAAACTTTCAGTTTTGAAATTTTATTTAGAAATAATCCTTCCCAAAGGCAGACTCGCAGATTTTTCTTTTAGAAAAACAGATATCTTCACAAAATCAGAGATTTTATTCAGGAAGAATCAATTTTATTTTTTATACCTAAATCAAAGTTGATATTTATTCCTTGCAAGGTTCTTTTTAAATTTCCGTTATCTAAAACACGTATGAATCCCGAGGTTTTTAATTTATTTGCATACATACTTATAGTAGGGACTGATTTTTTCAATATTTTTGAAATTTCTGTAGTATTTTTTGTTCCGTCGGAAAGAAGAATAATTTCCAATCCAATATCACTCTTTAAAACCTGGCTTATCTCCTTTATTTTCTCTTTTGTGTCAAAATTTACTATTGATTTATCAAATATCTCTAATGAATTTTCAAAATTTTCTTTTTTGAGTTTTAAATATCTATAAAAGCACTTAGACAAAATATCCTTACTTCTTAAACTTATTTCCTGACAATTAAAAAATCTCTTATCAGAAAGAGAAATATTTCTGCAAATTGATTTTATTTCTTGTTCACTTAATTTGCAATTATTAATAATATTTTTTATGTCTTTTAAATCCATTTCCCATTCTGGAACATAATTTCTATAAAGTAAAGAAGGAAATTTTTTTATTAGATAAAATAAAGGTCTATTTATTGAAATATGACCTCCTCTTAAAAGCTCTTTTCTAATCAAGTCATATATTTCAACTTTTTCTTCTTCAATAAAAAATAAATCTATTTTTTGATTCAAATCTTCGGGGAATAAATCATCTAAATGAATTGAAAAAAATAGATCTAATGGGAATTTAATTGAATTCGAAACTTTTTTTAAATTTTTAAAATCAACAATCTTTAATTTAGAAATGAGTGAGTAAAATTCTTGAAATAAATCTCTTTCATGATAAGTTATCATTCTCTTCCAAATTTCAGATGATCTATATATCTTTAATTGCCCTTCTTTAAACCCAATAGAAACAGCAATTTTTATCAATTCATTTATTTTGCCATCAATGTAATTTTCTTTTTTATCAATTCGCCCCAAAGAAAGATTTTTTTCTGTATAGGGATTTGCCAAAATATTCAAATCCCAAAAAATAAAATAAATTTTAGAATTATTTTTAGCTATACGTTTCAACTCCTCCAAAGAGAAGAGCAATGCATGATTTGGTGTAATATACGTAAAAGATGCTATTATCCTTATTTCTTCATTTTCATTAAAAAATGGAAGCACTTGCTTAACATATTCTTGCTTGTCTTTTTTCCAAATAAAAGAATTTTGTTTTTTGTTTAATAAACCTGATTTCATTAAATAAAAAGATTAACACTATTTATAAATTTTACTTATCAATAAATTTTATGAAAAAGTCAAAAAAACCACCTATTTGGGGGTTAATGGGAAATCAACATATTGGTAAATATAGTGTTGCTCCAAGAATGTGGAAATCTTTATTTGAGTTTAAAAAAATGAATGTTGAATATTTTGTTTTAGGTGGAGCTTTTTCTTCAAAAATAAGTACAAAGTTGAAAGAATATATTAAGGACGCAAACTTTGTTGGAGCAAATGTCGCACTTCCGTGGAAAAAGTTAGTTTACGAGTTTTGTGATACAATAGAAGATTCAGCAAATCAGGTAGAAACTATAAATACCTTGGTAAAACAAAATGATTCTATTCAAGGATTTAATACAGATGGGATTGGAATTTGTAGAGTCATTAAAGATATCACTGCTTTAGAAAATAAAAAGATTCTATTGTTAGGATGCGGGAGTTCAGCACAAACAGTTCCCTTTCATTTAATCAAAGAAAAAGTCAAAGAAATTTATTTTTACGATTTAGTCGAGAATAGAGTTAAAAAACTATCTAGAAAATATTCTTATCAAGCAAAGAAGAAAGGAATAAAATTAACTACTTTAAGTAGAAAAGAAATAGAAAAAATTATTCCTACAACTGACATAATAATTAACATGACTCCTTGCGGAATGAAAGGTTATCCTCAAAAAAACTTATTAACTTTTAGAGAAATAAAAAAAACAAAACAAAATTGTGTTGGTGTAGAGGCCGTATATACCCCTTATGAAACCCCCTTTTTAAAAAAAATGAAATCTATAAAAAGAAAAATTTCTCCCGGAGTTAATATGCTTGTCGAACAAGCTGCTGAAAGTTTTTACTTTGCTTTTGATAAAAAATTAAATTCAAAAGAAAAAGAATTTATGAAAAAAATTGCAAAAGAGGAATTAAAAAAATGAAATATAAATCAATAATTTTAGAAAAAAATGTTTTTCAAGAAATTTCAAAGAATAACGCTTCATATGAAATAATCAATGAAAGATCAAAATACCTAACTAATAAACAGGTAGAAAAAAAGGTAAAAAAGGAATGGGATAGATTCAGCAAGGAAGAGATAAGTGCAAAAAATAATCTTACTTTTTTTTCAAATAATCAAAGAGGAAATTCAAAAAAAGACTATGTTTTTATGAGAGAATTTAAATATGTTCAAAGTTTTAGTAGAACAAATTTATTTAAAAATTGCAAAGTTGAAGAAAAAAATTTAATTCCTTTGTCCTCAATTTGTTTAATTCAAACAAAAGATAAAAAATTTATTTTTGGAATTAAGGAAAACATGGACAAAAAAATTTCTGGATTTTCTGGATATATGATTAAAAAAGATTTAAAAAATAATAAAATAAATTTATTTGAATACCTTTTGAGAACAATAAAATCTGAATTAAACCTAGATGAAGAAGATATAAATAAAATTTTTAGGATTGGAAACGTTTATGCTAATGAACCTTTGGATAAAAAGGGTCTCTTGAATAATAGGGCTAAAAACAATGTTTTTCTCATAACATTAAATAAAACAAGTTCACAAGTACAAAAAAAATTCAAATCAAACTTTCAATTCAAAGATTTAATTAATTGCGAAGAAAAAAAGTTAGATTCTTTTTTATTAAAAAACTATGAGAAAATGTCTATTCATTGTATTGGGGCATTATACATTTTATTTGGAGTAAAAAGTAAAGAGTTTTCTAAAACTTTTCCAAAGAAGGTTTATGAAGAGAAAATTTTTATCCAAAAGAAAAAAGTTTTAATAACAGGAGTAAGTGGTTTTATAGGTAGTGAATTGGCCAATCACTTAAATAAAAATTTTGAAATAATTGGAATTGATATTCAAAAACCATTAAGCAAAAAAATTAAATTTTACAAAGGGAGTATAACGAATGAGTCTTTATTAGAAAGAATCTTTAAAGAAAATAAAATAGATATAATTATTCATTCTGCTGCGGAAAAATCCTTGAAAAATTGTGAAAACAATAAGAAATTAGTTTACAAAACAAATTATCTTTCGACAAAAAAACTATATGAATTTTCAAAGATAAATGATTCAAAATTTATTTTTATTTCAAGCGATATAGTATTTAATGGGATTAAAGGCAATTATTCAGAAGATGAAAAACCCTCTCCAATTAATCAATATGGAAGATTAAAACAATTGTGTGAAAATTTTTTAATAAACAAGGGAAATGTTGCCATTTGTAGAACTGCTTTAGTTTTTGGTAGGGTTCCAAGAAATCAAAAAAGGTATTTTAACAAGATTGTAAAGCAAAGCGAATTAATAGTGCAAGGATATTTGGTTGATCATGTTTTAAAAAGAATTGAGAATAATTTGCCTATATTTTTAGCTAAAAATGAATATTGCAATCCAACAAGCAAAAAGACTCTAGCAAAACAAATTATGGCTGTAATACAAGAAGATACATCAGGAATAATTCATTGCTGCGGAAAAGAAAAAATAAGTAAATTTAATTTTGGGAAACAAGTAGCTAAATATTTTAAACTTAATTCAAAATTAATTAAAGATATAATTTCAAAAGAGGAACTTCGACCAAAAAATGTTTCTTTGAAAACTAGTAATTCTGAAAAAAAATTAAAAATTCAATTCCCAAAAATAATGGGAATGATCAAGGAGGAGTATAATGAAAATTTTTAAAAATGCTTCACTAAATTGTCTTGGGTATGAAAATCTTGAAGAGAAAAGTGCCCTCAATAATCCAACTTTAAAAATAAAATTAGCATATAATTTGGGAGAAATTAATGGAGAATATATTCAGATCACAGCTGGAAAAAATTTTAAATTTGATGAATCTAAAAATCAAATCCAAATTCCTAATTTCTTAACTAATTTAAATGAATCTGCTTATTACTTGAGGTTGGCCTTAGATTCAAATGCTATAAAAAATGGGAATTTACCATTACATGGTGCAGCATGTGAAAAAGATGGCAAAATATTATTTATTTTTGGAGATACAAATCAAGGAAAAAGTTACACATTAAACGAATTAATTTCTTTCACAAATCCAATTGGAGATGACCACATAGTAGTCGGAAGTAAAGAAATTTTAGGAAACGATTATATCAGAAATAGAGCAAATAAAAATTCAATTAAGAGTTTAATAAAAACACCGGTTTTGGATCACAAAAGATATGAGATTTTGTTAGTCGATATTCAAAAAAGAAATGGATCTTTGAATAATCTATTTCCAGATGAAATAATAAGAAATAAAAGCACCCTAGAGTCTATCTTGAAATATGGTTTGATGCCACCAATTAATTCCGCAGCCACAGGTATATTTGAAAATCATTTAATGAATCAAGAAATTAGACAAAAATATTTTGATATGTTCAAATCTTTTTTATTCAATGCCAAAAGTTGGAAATATGCTACCAATAAAAAAGGAATTGAGGAA
Source organism: Candidatus Woesearchaeota archaeon (assembly GCA_964581415.1). GTDB lineage: Archaea > Nanobdellota > Nanobdellia > Pacearchaeales > GW2011-AR1 > CAYTGG01. The sequence continues at coordinate 8,409 of CAZOOJ010000014.1, read as the reverse complement.
GCAATTGAAAAATGGAAATAAAATACACGATTGGAATAGCAACTACAAAAAATGAAAAAGGATTAATTTTGAAAATGCTTGAAAGTCTTAAAGAAGACTTGAATTATTCAAAAGTGAAAAATTTTGAAATAATAATTTGTTTAAATAATCATGATTCAGAAACAAAAAATGAGTTAATTGAGTACTCAAAGCTTAATGAAAAGATGAATCTAAAATTAATCTCTTCTTCACCTGGTCTAATTTATGCACAGAAAAAGATAATCTCAAATTCTAAATCAAAAAGGAATTTTATAATTTTTTATGATTCAGATATTAGAATAAATAAAGGAACAACAAAAAATTTTATTGATTTTATGGGAAAAAATCCTGATGTGATTGTAGGAACTGGTGACCAGGAAGCAATAAAATTGAAAAGTTTTTGGTATGGTGTTTACAATATAGTTGGACTAAATCCTCAATTAATGAGTGAAAGAAAATATATCATAGGAAAAGATTTTGCAATAAGAAAAGATAAATATTTTGTCCCTGCTTCAATGATTTCTGATGATACTTTTTTGTCTCACACAACTGTCTTTAATTATGGAGAAACTTCACTTAAAGTTGTAAAAAATGCTTGTGTCAAGTATATTGGACCAAGATCATTTAAAGATTATTACAACAAAATTAGAAGATTAAAATTAGAGAAAGAAAAAATGTTTAAATTATTTCCAAAATTTGCAACCCTCAATAATTATTTTAGAAAAAACTGGATAAAATCAGAAATTAAAAAATTAACAACAAAAGAAAAAACCCAATTAGTCCTTCAGAGAATTATTACATATTTGTGCTTTAAAGCAGCAAAACTCTCTAAATCAGAAATTTGGGTAAAATTACAGACTACTAAAGATGAGAGGGTATTTTTATAAAATGGGCATTAAAGATAAATTGATAAAAACACATTCTCTTTTTTTGCAAAGTGTAAAATCACAAATTGAAGGAGAATTTCTAGTCGGAAGTTTAGCATACATGGATGAAAAATTTTTAAGGGAAGAAAGCGATTTAGACATAGTTTGTGTTATTAATCCTGAGAAAGTGGGGTCTTTTTTAAAAACAAAATATTTGAAAAATGTTTTATCCCCAAAAGACGCAAAAAAAATTTTAGATGAAAATATTACAGACTACCTTGTACTGAAAACTAAAATAAATGGGATACTGTTATCTATTGATGTTATTCCAGAAAAGTTTTTTAATAAAATGTGTAACATTAAATTAGCTGGAAGAAAAAGAAGTTACAAATCTCATAAATATGGGAATGAACCTCAAACGAATTCTTATGATATATACAATTTTTTTAGGAAAAAAATGATAATCAAGAAAAAATCAGATAAAATATTTGGAGGATACAAAATAGAGTTGCCCTTATTTACTATATATAAAAATAATTATTATCATGGTATTCCCACTGCAAAAATGCTCACAAGTAAAATTTATTTTGACCCGCACGGGATAGTTAAAAAAAATATAGTTTGTTTATTTAGATCAATATTAAAAAGGTTATCCCATGAAATAAATGTTTCTTCAGAAGAACAAGCCTTTAAGTTATTTACAAATATACTTAAGAAAAGGAATAAATTATCTTTTGAGGCAAGGGAAATAATTAAAAAGGAAATTCAATTGAGTAACTTATGGAAGTAAAAAGTAAACTTGAAAAAGTAAAAAAAGAAGTATACAATCTTTTTTTAGACCAAACTGATGAAAGAAGATTTTCGTATGTTCGTAGAGATTGGATTTTTCCTAATCATTTTGAAGTCATGCTTGATTTAGTTGAAGAGATGGTAAAAAAATATGGGGGAGATGAGGAAATTTGCAAGATGGGTGTTTTATTGCATGATGCGGGATTGGTTTATGGAAGAGATTCTAGTGATCCGGCTGGTCATGAAAATAGGAGTGTTGAGTATGCAAAAAAGATTTTTGAAAAATTTGAAATTGAAGATTCAAAAAGAGAAGAGATAATTCTTTGTATTGAGGCAACGGATGCAAAAGAAGAGCCTGAATCCTTAAATGCAAAAATTGTAAGAACCGCTGATGCATTGAGCCAGTTTATCAGCGTTCATTTTTTTGCTAAATCCGCATTTTCAGGTGATTGGAATTCTTTCCAGCATTGGTTAAGAAAAAAAGCAAAAAATAATTTTAAAAAAATTTGTTTTGAAGATGAAAAAAATAGAGCTCTCCCAGTTAGAGATTATATCCTAGATGCATTTGAATTATATGATAAATATAATAAAAAAGAATAATTATTCATAACTTTCTAAAATAAGTTTGCTTTTCTTCACCTGCAATTAATATTTTAATTTCTTCTTTTTTATTTTTAAAAAATTCATCACACGCTCTTTTCACTCCAGATAGGTCATTATTAATTTTAATTTTTCGATTGCTCAATTTTGAATATGAATTATTATTTATTAATTTCTCAATTTTTTTATGTATTTTTGGAATGCCATAATCATCAATTACAACAATTGCCCCCTTTGATAAACGAGGATAAATTGCTTCTAAACTTTCTTTAATCGAAGAGTAAAAATCACCATCTAGGTGAGCAAAAGATATTTTTTTAGGTAACTTTTTTAGAAGCGTGTCTTTAAACCAACCTGGAACAATTTTAGGAAGTTTCAATTCATATTTTTTAAAAACATTAATCAGATCTTGTTTTGGTTTCATACACCATCCTTCTTTAAATTCTGTATCGCCATCTTTTTTATTTTTTTGTGGAAGACCTTCAAATGAATCATACGCATAAATTATCTTTTTACTTTTGTATTCATCCAGAGTTTTTTGCATTATCGCAGAGGTTCTCCCGTCATTACAGCCCAACTCCACAATATCTCCTGGGATTTTCAATAAAATAGCTTGCGTCAATAAATGGTAAATATTCATTTCTTCTTCTATATTCAACATTCTTCTTTTCTCAAGGATTTCAATAATAAATGAATTGTCTATCATAAATATATTTAGAAGCGAATCTATTTATATGTTTTTAAAAAATTTTTTAAAAAAAGCAAAAGCGAGTCTGCACCCCAAGATTATTTCTATTTTCTTTTTTTAGGAAAAAAAGAAACAAAAAAAGCGCGCGTGCCCTGCAAGTTAGTCTGCTTCGCAGTAATCAATAGAATAAAACTCAAACTCAACTCTGCGAGATTTTTTGCTCCACTTCGTTCCACAAAAACCGTTTGCAACTATCTCTTGGTCTTCGTAAACTCCTACAGACATAACAAGGATTTAAACTCCGCTCCATTGCATTCCGCTACGCCTTCCGTTTCACTTCAGGAAAATTTTTTGCTACACAAAAAACTCACGAGGTCATTTCGACTTCGTCTTCATTCCACTCGTGCTTTCAATAAATTAAAAGTCTCTAAATCGCGATGTTAAATCCAATAGCGATTGCAATTGAGAAACCCGCCCAAAAGGCAGTGCTTAACGATAATTTAATAAATATCTGAAATTTTATAAAATTATGAAGTTAAAAATTTTAGGTTCTGGTGCATGGGAAGGAATTCCAGTTCCATTCTGTAAATGTAAAATTTGCGAATCAGCAAAAAAACCAGATTCAAAAAATAATAGAACACGACCGCAAATTTCAGTTGAAACAGAAGAAGGGCAATTTTTGATAGAAATAAGTCCTGACATTCGCATTCAATCCACAAAATTTAATTTACCCAATATTAGTAATTTCATAATAAGCCACTGGCATTTTGATCATATGTATGGCTTACTAGAACTTCATGCTTGGATAGAATTTGTTTTAGGACAAAAACCAAAATTATTTTGCTCCCAGAAGACAAAAGAATGGCTTGACCAAAGTTTTGGACATATTCCCAAAGATGTAATTGTGGTCAAACCATTTGAAAAATTCGATTTATTTGGCATAAAAATTACTCCAATACCAATTTATCATATGAGTGGGCGAGATAACGATACAAAAGAAAACGAATTAGATAATGCTTATGGTTTTCTTTTAGAGAAAAATGGTAAAAAAGCAGTTTATCTCGCTGATTATTATAAATTGCCAAATAAATCTTTAGAACTTGTCAAAGATTTAGATATTGTTATTGCTGATGGAACTTATCTTTTTGAGGAATCTTTTCCAGACAAACCAGAGCAAAATAATTTAAAATCTGACCCAGATCATTTACATGGGAAACAAATTCTTGATTTTGTTAATGGATTGAATGCTAAAAAAGTAATTTTTCATAGTATTTCTCATTTGACAGAAAAATCACACGAAGAACTTCAAAAATTGCTTCCTAAAAATATGTCTATTTCTTATGATGGAATGGAACTGGAATTATAAACGCACTGCCTTTCCCATCCTTAAAGTAACAATCGCTACTCCTTCGCTCCATTTCATTCCGCTCGGGCACGTTGCACTCTCCTCACTTCGTTAGTCGGCGGATTTAACAAGGGATAAAGAGGAATTTTCCTGCTGAAAATTCCCAAATTGATTTTTCGAGGTCGCTCGCCAGCTCTGAAAATTTTTCTCTTCATTATAAACAGGAACAGCGAAAAATAATTTATTTTTCATTTTTATAATCTACACTATAAATTGGGATTAAGAATTTTCCTTTTTCAAAATAATTTTTAATGCCTTTAATTAGAATCTTAGGTCTTATATCTAATTCTTCCAATTTTTTAATTTCCACCCAAACAGCTTCTTTTATTTTTCCTCCATCTGTTGTTTGAGGATTTATCTCATCCTCCTCTGCACATTTTGCTAAGAAAAAAGCAGTTATAGATCTTTTATTCCAATTTTCTTTGTAAATATATTCATTTATATGAATCAGTTCCTTTATTTTTACTTTAATTCCTGTTTCTTCAACTGTCTCTCTAATTGCCCCTTCTTCTAAAGTCTCTCCAAAATCCAATCCTCCTCCAGGAAAAAGAAAAAATTCTTTTCCATTATATTGTGATTTAACTAGCAAAATTTTATCTCCATAAAGTGTTATTGTTGCAGGTCTTATTCCTATTTTTTCCGCCATATTAAAAATTACTTTTGTGATTTATTAAATCTTTCTTTTACAAAATCAGTTAACTGTTTTAGATCCCCTTGGAAATAATGTGTTGGAACAGTTTCAGTTAACGATTTTATAAGTTTAATTCTTTGATTAGATAAATCTTCATTATCTAAAGATTGAAGTGCATATTTATAATCTCCATAGAATTTTGTATCTCCTCTTATCCTTCTTGCAATTTCCTTATTCAAATGCCAGAATGCATCCATCGAATCTAATTGATATGTAATTGGATTTTCAAGTCCATGATCTAAATGTGGAAGAATAAGCATACTGATATTAGGGTGATTACACGAAGTTCCCGAAAATTCTTTAAATTCTTTTGAAGAATCTACCTTCTTTTGAAGAATTTTTTTCCTTAAAGCAATACTTCTTGAACCGCCATAAAGAGTCTGATTTCCTAAATCTAAAAGTGTTTTTTCATCAGAAAATAATTTAAATCCATTAATCGCAAGTTCCAGAGCAGAGCTAGTTTTTCCGAGGTTAGTTGCACCCCCATAGAAGATAATGGAGTTTCCATCTTCTTGGACAGATGAAGAATTTAAAGAATACACTTTAGATTTTTCTTGACGTGCTCTTTCTAAAAGGTAATCGCAAGCCGAAACTAATCCTCGATGGTCTTTGGTGCGGGGAATAATAATTCTGGGATAATCCATTTTTAATGAATCATTATTTTGTGTTTCTTCTACAAATATATCTTGTTTTCTTTCAGAATAATCTATTTTTGCTTCAGGAAGATAATGATAAGTAAAATCATCTTCAAGTATCTTTCGAATAGTTTCTTGACTGCCGCAAATTTGCCCTAAAACTCTTGCAGACTCTATATTTATTTGTTCCATATTTAAAGAAACTTTTCATCACTTATAAGTTTTACTATTTAAGAGTTACTACTAAAAATCAAATTCCCTCAACCAAAAAAGATTATTTCATTTTCTTTCTTAAAAAGAAAAAAAGCAAAAAAGGCGGCGGCAACCCCAAAAAAACTATAGACACGACGACTTTGAGTTTTCCCTTCGGGACGTTGCACTAAAACTCAATCCCTAACGGGAGAATATAACAGGAATTTAACGGTTCCAAAATCTTGCAGATTTTTCCACCCAAATCGCCTTCGGCGACTTCGTTTAAGCCCGATGTTCAACGTAATTGAAAAAGTGCGCCTTATCGATACCTTTATTAGATCTGAATAAATTATCAATACTATGACTGAATGTAGCTTTTGTAAAATTATTGCAGGAAAATTGCCCTCAAATAAAATCTATGAAAATGAAAACGTTTTAGCTTTTGCTCCCTTGAAAGACAGAATAATTGCCAAAGGTCATATGCTAGTAATTCCTAAAAAACATTATGCTGATATATATGATATTCCAAAAGAGGAATTACATTGCATTATAGATGCTGTCAAAATTATTTCGCAAAAGCTAAAAGAAAAATATAATGCTGAGGGAATTAACATTCTTTATGCTAGTGGCAAAGTTGCTCAGCAATCTTGTTTTCATTTTCATATCCATCTGATACCAAGATACAAAGATGATGGATTGGATACATGGCCTGAAACAGGCTATAAAGAGGGCAATTTTCCAGAAGTCTATAAAGACATAGCTAATTTATTCTAACGGCGCACTTTTTCAACTTCTTCGTTCCGCTTCGCTCCACTATGACCACGCTGCGCTCTCCTCCTTTCAGTCGTCGGGTCGTCTAACAAGGATTATGAGGAAAATCCTTGCAGGATTTTACTCAAATTCGCTTCGCGAACTTCTCTTAATTGCGAGGTTATATGAAATAATCTTTTTGGGTCTTAAACACAAATTTTTTATATTCTGATAAATCTTATTAATTTATGACATTAAAATTCAAAAACCAACTTAAAGGCAAAAGATTAATTTTGAAAAGAACAAAGCCAACTTTGAAAATGGCTGAATCGATGTTCAAAGTAATAGGCGAAAATCGTAAGCATCTCGAACATTGGTTTCCTTGGCCTAAATTAACTCTAAAAGTGGAAGATAGCCTAAAATATTTGTTTGATAAAGAGGAAGAAACAGAAAAAGGGAAGAAAGTTGAATATGGTCTCTTTGTCAATAATGAATACATTGGAAATATTTCTATTTTTGATATTCACGAAAAAAAGAAATCTGCCGAAATTGGTTATTGGCTATCTTCTTCCCACACTAGAAAGGGATATATGACAGAAGCATTAAAAATTTTAGAGAAAGAAGCTTTTGAAAAATTAAAATTAAATAGAATACAAATAAAATGTGATGAAAGAAATGAAGCTTCTCTCGGAGTGGCCAAGAAATGTGATTATAAATATGAAGGAAAATTTAGGGAAGATGCTTTTAGTGAACATTTTAATGATTTTCGTAACACGTTGGTTTTTTCAAAATTAAAATCAGAATATAAAAAAAAATAAAGTAACGACCCAAAAAGATTACTTGCTCCCTACGGTCGCAACTTCCCTTAAGCCCGATGTTCAAGGAAATAAATTTAAAGTCCTAAAATTAAAGAGGGCAATTTCTCAAAACTGGCGCCATTCCGTAAATCTAATAAAGTCACCGTTTCTAACTTATTCATTATGAAATTTTACTTATCATCTTACAAAATAGGAAAAGAAACTGAGAAGCTAAAAGAATTAGCTCATGACAAGAAAATAGGATTCATCCCAAATTCCTTAGATTACGTTGAGCCAAAAGCCAGACAAGAAAGTAAAGAGAAAAACATGAAGGACTTGTCTGATTTAGGTATTGATGTTGAAATGCTTGACCTCAAAGACTATTTTGGCAAAAAGGAAGAGCTGAAGAAAAAGATTGATAGTCTTGGTGGCGTTTGGATTCGTGGAGGAAATACTTTTGTTTTGCGTCAAGCAATGAAGATTTCTGGCTTTGACGAAATCATCAAAAATATTGATAGAGATGATTTTCTCTATGGTGGATATAGCGCAGGAATTTGTATTCTTGCTCCAAGTCTCAAAGCCCTTCAACAAGTTGATAAACCAGACATTATGCCTTATGAAGAATCAAAAGAAGTCATTTGGGATGGTTTAGGAATTTTAAACTATATCATCTTGCCACATTACAAGTCAGATCATCCTGAATCTACTGATATTGATAAAGAAGTTGAATTTTGTAAGAAAAACAATATTCCTTTCAAGACTTTACGAGATGGTGAAGTAATAATTATTGAATAAATGGCGCCTAAAAAAGAGAAAATGCCCTTTGATTCTGTGTCTTGATGGCTTCACTTTGTTCGCTTGATAGACGGACTTTAAATTTAACTTTGATTTTTTCCCTTCGCCAACATTGCACTAAAAATCAAATTTCTCTTCTATCCAGTTCATTATTAACAACAGCTATTGTTTGCGATGCAAAAT
>CAZOOJ010000013.1:0-3562 GCA_964581415.1 Candidatus Woesearchaeota archaeon | reverse complement strand
TATTTTCTGCTATTTTCGCTTTTGTAATTTTATATATTCTAATTTCTGCTGAATTTTTTTCTATTAATTTTTTATTAGTCTTTTTTTTATTTTTGTATTTTATTCTCTTTGTAACTTATAACTATTTTTCAAAAAGAAAGCAGATTATAAATAATCTAAAATTAAGAAAAAGAGAAGAAATAAGATTAAAATGGTGTTTTTGATTTTTAATAAATCATTTTTAACAGTGATTAAGGAATAAACTCGATTTTATCATTAATGTTTTTTTGAATTATAAATTGTGAATAACATTTAGATTTTTTAAAATGACAAAATTTTTAGAAATGTTTTAAACTAATTTCCTTTGCCTCTTTTGTTTAACTCTTTTTCTTTTTGTTTTATCTTTTCTCCTAATTTAAGCTTCTCTATAAGCTCTTTATAACGATTTCTTATTGTAACTTCTGTTATTCCAGCAATATCTGCAACTTCTCTCTGTGTTTTTTTCTCATCGTTCATTAATGCAGCAACATATAAAGCTGCAGCAGCAATTCCAGCAGGTCCTCTTCCTGATGTTAATTCAACTTTATCTGCCTGTTTTAAAACTTTTAAGGCATCATTCTGAGTTCTTGGTGATAATTTTAAAACAGAGGAAAATCTGGAGATGTAATCTTTAGGAGAAGATTGTTTTACTTTAATTCCTAATTTTCTTATTATAAATCTGTATGTTCTTCCTATTTCTTTTCTTTCAACATCAGAGGCTGTAGCCATTTCATCGAGAGTTCTGGGAATATTATATGAACGGCATGCAGCATAAAGGCATGCAGCAATTACAGACTCCATATTTCTTCCTCTAACTAATCCTCTTTGCAAAACATAATTATAAATTCTTGATGCTTCATCTCTTATAACATTTGGAAGATTTAAATAAGAGGCAATAACTCTTAATTCAGCCATAGCAAGTCTTAAATTTCTTTCAATAGAAGTAGAAACTCTCTCCTGCCATTTTTTTAATCTTAAAAATTTTCTTGTTTGTCCTGGTTCTAATCTATAAATATCTGAAATCTCTCCTACATTTGTAGTTAAACCTTTGTCGAATTTTTGCATGCTGATAGGCGCTCCACTTCTTCCCTTTTTTTCACTTTTGTCAAATTTTCCTTGAAGATCCACTCCAGTATCAACCATCTTTTCTTCAATAACAAGCCCACAATCATTGCAGATTAATTCTCCAAGTTGAGGGTCATAAGTTATGTTAATACTTCCACATTCAGGACATTTCTTAATATTCATCATTTTTAAATTTATCGTAATCTTTATAAAGACTCTTCTTTTATAAAGATTTCTAATTTTATATCTATGATTTAATAGTAAAAGTTCTTAAGGAATTTTTTAATAAAACTAAAAATTTCTGAAGATTTATTCAATTAGAATTCCATTGATAACACTTTCCTGACTTGGACGATTTGTTATTTTAGCTTTTCCTATGTCTGTTTTCACAATTGTTCCTTTTGTTAGAATATTTTGCCTTGCTAAAAATCTATTAGAAGGAGTTTCAAGGACATTTTTTATTTCAACTTTTTTTATTTTTCCATTTGCTCTAATATTTATGAATTTTCCTTTAAGAAGTATCAATCTTTTGTTTCCTCCGATTATTTTTTTGATTTTTCTTTTTTCTTCTCCTATTTTCACAATATTTTTTTGTCCCTGTCTTTCATATTTTTTCTTTTTTCTTTCCTTAAGATATCTCTTTCCTGTTTTCTTTTTTCCTTTGTTTGTAGTCATGTATTTAATTTAAAGAAATTTCTTTAAATAAGTTTCTATTATAATTTTGAGATATATGGCTTTTGCATTATAAAAAAGTTTAAAAACATAATTCTACAAAATTAATTATGGCTAACGGAATTGAGAGACCTTTAGATTTGTTGAATAATTCAAAAGGAAAAGAAGTTTTAGTTCATTTAAAAGGAGATAAACAATTTGTAGGAACTTTATTGGCTTTTGATATTCATCTTAACTTAGTTCTCGATAATATAAAAGAAATGCAGAACGGAGAAGTAAAGAAAAATTTAGGATTGACTTTTTTGAGAGGAGATACAATAATTTTCATCTCTCCAGCATCTACTGCTTTGAAAGAATAAATTAATTTATATTCTGATATTTCCAATACGAATTAATAATTCCTTCATTTATTGAAAAATTTCTTTAATTTAAAAATTTCTCTACTTTTAGTTTATTAAATAGAACAGTTTTAGTTTATCAGTTATCTCGATAATTATATAAATAAATTTTTCTTTTATTCTTCATGCCTGAAAAAATAAAAATTACCTTTCTGGGAACTGCTGACCAAATACCTTCAGTTAAAAGAAATTCTATCTCAATTTTGCTGAATTATAAAGAAGAAAATATTCTAATTGATTGCGGTGAAGGAACTCAGAGACAATTTCGTAAAGCGAATTTAAATCCCTGCAAAGTAAGTAGAATTCTGATAACTCATTGGCACGGAGACCATATTTTAGGAATTCCAGGATTATTATCAACTTTTGCTTTAAGTGGATATAATAAGACTCTCCATATATACGGGCCTAAAGGAACAAAAACTTTTATGAATCAAATTTTAGAGATATTTAAATTTAGAAGAAATTATAAAATTAAAGTTGAAGAAGTAGATGGGAATAGTGGAAAATTTTTTGAAACTAAAGATTTTTATTTGGAAGCTAAATCTATGACTCATAGAATTCCCTGTAATTCTTATGTCTTTGTCAGAAAAGGTATGAGAAAAATTAATAAGAGAAAATTATTAGAGACAAAACTTCCTGCAGGACCTTTATTAAGAAAATTAAAAGAAGGCAAAGATATATTGTATAAAAATAAAAAATTTAAATCTAAAAATTTAACTTTTAAGGAGGATAATAAAAAAATTTCTTTTGTTTTAGATACTTCTTTGAATAAAGACATTGTTCCTTTTGTTAAAAATTCAGATTTGTTAGTCTGTGAATCTTGTTTTGGTTCTGAACTTGAAGAGCATGCTAAAGAATATAAACATCTTACTGCAAAACAAGCAGGAGAAATTGCAAAAAAAGCTGAAGTGGAAAAACTTATTTTAATTCATATAAGTCAGAGATACAAGAATTCTAAGAAAATTTTGAAAGAAGCAAAAAATATTTTTAAAAATACAAGAATAGCTGAAGATTTTGATAGAATTACAGTTGAATAGAAAACCTTTTAATAGTTTTTATTACTTCTATCTCTAATTCTGTGAGCCTCCGTAGCTCAGCTGGATAGAGCACTAGCCTTCTAAGCTAGGGGTCGCAGGTTCGAATCCTGTCGGGGGCATTTTATTATTTATTCTAAATTGTTTCTCGCTTTTGCTCTTTGATATTAGAAGGGATATTAATATAAAACTGGACTTTTGTTATTAATCTAATATTATCTAAAAATGAATATTAGTGCAAGCTAAATTACTATCCAAACCTTTTAATACTGCTTAATTTTTTAAAAAATATGCAGAGGTGGCACAGCGGCTACTGCATTCGGTTGCAGCCCGAATTTTCGCGGGTTCGAGTCCCGTCCTCTGCTTTTATTTAAT
>CAZOOJ010000012.1:0-4285 GCA_964581415.1 Candidatus Woesearchaeota archaeon | reverse complement strand
CTCACAAAATTGATTATTAATAAAAATAGAAATGTTAAGAAACCCTCTTTTTTCATAATTTCTTAAAGAAATTTAATATTATAAATTTACCTCTAATTTTTAAATTCTACTTTACTATTAGTTTATATGAAAAATCCAAAATCATTTGATATTTTTGGAAATATAGTTTTGGTTAAATTTCCTGAAAATTTTAAATTAAAGGAGAAGAAAAAATTTGCTGAAAAATTGCTAAAAGAAAATAAAAGCATCAAAACAGTTTTGGAAAAAATCGGAAAATTTAAAGGAAGATTAAGAAAACAGAAAACAAAACATCTTGCTGGAGAAAAAAATAAAGAAGTTTTATATAGAGAGAATAATTGTGTTTTTAGATTCAATATAGATGAAGTTTATTTTTCTCCTAGATTAAGCAATGAAAGAAAGGAAATTGCTTCTAAAATAAAAAAGAATGAAGAAGTTTTAGTTATGTTTGCTGGAATCGCACCTTTTTCAATTGTAATCGCAAAAAATTCAAAAGCAAAAAGAGTTTATTCTAATGAAATTAATAGAGAAGCAAACAGATATGCAAAATTAAATATTGAATTAAATAATGTAAAAAATCGAGTTGAGCTTCTTCAAGGAGATATCAAGAGAATTACTGAAAAATTTTGTAATAAGAAATCTAAAAAGGGAAGGTTTGATGTGATTGTTATGCCCCGTCCACAGCTTAAGAACACTTTTTTAAAACAAGCTTTTTTACTTTCAAAAAAAGGAACAAGAATATATTATTATGATTTTTGTAAAAATGATAAAATTGATGAAATCATTGAAAAAATAAAATCTGAATCTAAAAAATACAAAAAAAGAATTAAAATTTTAAATGTAAAAAAAGCAGGAGAAATTGCTCCTTATAAATTAAGAATCAGAGTTGATTTTGAGATTTTTTAAATTCATAGGATTTCTCATCAAAATATATTCTTCGATTGCCTACTAGCCTACTAATTCTAATCCAATAACTCTCCAAATTTATTCTACTATTAATCAATAAATATTTTATCTTTTCAATTAAATTTTTCTTTCTTTCTCTTGCTATTGAACTCTCTTCAAGTTTCCCTTGGTTATAAAGATCTTTTGTTAATTCAATGTAATCTGTCATTTTTTATGATTTTTTTGGAAAATATTCATCATAAAAATCTTTTACTTCTTGTTCTATTTCTTCTCTAGTCGGATAATATCCTTTTTTATAATGTCCAATTGTAGAAACATCAATTAAATAAGGAGAGTCTTCTCCTCCTCCTGCTAAACTGTTTCTTACTCTGTTTTGATTAGTTTCTTTTTCCATAATTATTACTATGAAATTACATTTTTTTAAATCTTTTCATATTCCTTTTTCAATACTAATAGCAGTAGGAGCCTCTCCTCCATGCCAAGTGAATCTAGGACGAATTCTCATAGGATAAATTCTTTCTGAATTATCATCAAGAATTATTGCACTTCCTTTTAAATCAGGCAAATCATCAATATAATTTTTTATATTTTCTAGAAGATAACTTTGCATAATATAATTCAATGCTTCTAAATCTGGTTTTGATGTTACTCTGTGAGATATTACTATGTCTGATTGAGTCATCACATCTCTATGAATTTGTCCTGGTTGTTGTGTAGCAAGTACAAGAGAAATTCCTGGTTGTCTTCCTTCTCTTAACAATTGAATTAAAGCATCAGTTGCTGATGTTTTCTCATTTAAGGGTAAAAATTCATGAGCCTCATCTATAAACATCCAAACTAAAGGATTTTCTTTTTTTTCATAAGATAAATAATTAATACCTTTTGAAACAGAATTTATCTCCTCTTTTTTTCTTGCAGACATTCTTTGATTAAAAATTTTTCTTGAAATTAAACTTATAACTAAAGCCCTTACATTGAAAGCTCCCACAGAATTATAAACACTTAAGTCTAAAATTGATGTTGTTCCTGCTGTAATTAGATTTTCAATTTTTGTCGCTTCTTCTTTATTTCTTGCGAATATTCCCCATGTATCTGCTGCTTCAAAAAGAGCTATTGCAGCATTTTTAGTTTCTTTTAGACTTGTTTCATCTTTTTTTAGATTCCTTAGAATATCACTAATTCCAAAACTTTCTTCTTCTTTTAGTTTACTGATTGTTCTTTCAATTAAAACTGATACAGGATTTATCATATCTAATCCAAAAGTTATAATCCAATCTTCTGATTCAAGTTCTGTGACATCTAAAGCAAAAGATTCGTCTATAGGCAATCCTTTTTCAATATAAGAATGATAGTGCCCGAAAGGAATAAAGATTTTTACAGGAGAATTCTGGCTTTTTAAATTCCAATCTTTTAGAAGTTCTTTATCTTTCTCATTTCTAAACTTCATTGTCCAGTATATCCCCATTGTGTCAAAAATTAATGATGCAATATTTTGACTTGCTTCTTTTGGAAGATTAGCTAGTTCTTCTGTTAGGACTCCTAGAGAATAAGATTTTCCACTTCCACGTTTTCCTGCCACGAGGACAACATGGCTTCTCGCAATATCCATTAATATCTTATTGCTTAAGGAAGTATATCTGCCCATTTTTACATAACCCTTTCCTATAAAAATCAATCCTTTATTTCCAAATATTTTTTTATCCTGTTCATTTCTTCCTATAATTATATCATAAGGCATATAATCAAATAATCAAGAAGATTTTTAATTGTTTGGTTGTGTTTGTTTCTATTTAATGTTGAAGAATCTCTTTTTAATAGAAGATTTATACTTCTAAATCAATTATTTCTCAATTTCCAAATTTCAAATACAAAAACTTTTTAAAAGGTTTTTTCCATGTTTTTCTAATGGAAGATACAAATAAAGAACATAAAGAAGAAAATAAAGAGAAAAATGAAGAATTTTCTGAAAAAAAAGAATTAGAAGAAAAATCCAATAATAACAACAACAATAAAAATTATACTGAATCTTTTAGAAAAAATCCATGGATTGTCTCTACGATTGTTTTAGGAATTTTAAGTTTAATTTTGATTACAGGAGGTTTTGGAATAACTGGAAATGTAATCTCTGAAGATGAAGCAGGTGAAATCTTTCTAGAAAATCTTCAATCACAAGGAGCAGATATTGAGGATATTGAAATAACAAATATTGATACTCAAAGTGGATTATATTCAATCTTTTTTAATTATGAGGGAGAAGAATATCCTGTTCCATATTATCTTACTCAAGATGGTGCTTTTTTAGGAATGATGAGCGAGATTTCAGAGACAGAAGATTCTGATGATTCTGAAGAAATTCAGGAGATTCCAAAATCAGACAAACCTGAAGTTGAATTATTTGTTATGAGTTATTGTCCTCATGGAACTCAAGCTGAAAAAGGAATAATTCCTGTATTAGAAGTTCTAGGAGATAAAATAGATTTTAGAATGAGATATGTTTCTTATTTAATGCATGGAGAAAAAGAAGCTGATGAGAATTTAAGAGAATATTGCATTCAAGAAATTGCACCAGATAAATATCTTGAATATATGATTTGTTATTTAGAAGGAGATGGAATTGAGTCAGATGGATATATTATGAATGGAAATGATGTAAATAAATGTCTAAATCAGGCAGGAATTGATAAGAATACTTTGGAAATTTGTATGAATGAAGCAGATGAAAAATTTTCAATAACTGAAAATATAGAAGATGAATCTTCTTGGTTGAGTGGTTATTATCCTAAATTTAATGTTGATGCAGAGTTAAACGAGCAATATGGAATTCAAGGAAGTCCTACTTTAGTCATAAATGGACAAATTGTCAGTTCAGGAAGAGATTCTGCAAGTTATTTGGATGTTATTTGTTCAGCATTTAATGAAGTTCCAGAAGAATGTTCTGCAGAATTATCCTCAGAGACTCCAAGTCCTTATTTTGGATGGGAAAGTTCTGGTACAGCAACAAATGCTCAGTGTTAAATTTTTTAAAAGAGAATATATCTTAAAATTTATTAATGTAGATGATTTTTCTATAAGTTTTAAAAGAGGAATATAAAAACTGGAGAATAAATTAACTATAATTCCTGACTTTTATTAAGAATTAATATTCTTGGAACTTATTTTGTTTAAATGCTTAATTGAAAAGGAATTATTTCATATTATCAAAACCAAAAACTCGCATAACTCACAACTTGGCTTTTTTCTCCTGTAATGTTTCCTGAATTTTTATATTCAATTAATTGAGGTTTCCAGTTTTTTAATTTACACAAATGCATTAAAATAAGCAGAGGATATTTTCCACAAGCATCAATTTTATTAAAATTTT
>CAZOOJ010000011.1:0-16918 GCA_964581415.1 Candidatus Woesearchaeota archaeon | reverse complement strand
TAACTTTGATTTTTTCCCTTCGCCAACATTGCACTAAAAATCAAATTTCTCTTCTATCCAGTTCATTATTAACAACAGCTATTGTTTGCGATGCAAAATATGTTTTATCTCCTATAGAAATATGATTTGCTATTTGCTTTAATCTTTTTAATTCTTTTTTTGGAAGTCCGTTCTGATCTCCTATTATGAAAACACAATTGTCTTTAATATGCTCTTTTCTAATGTCTTTTCCTTTTTTATCTAAAATAAATATCTGATTTTCTTTTGCCAATTCTTCAATAACTTTCAAAAAACTTTTTTTCTCTATAAAACATTTTGGAAAGACTTCTGTTTTTTTCCCTTTTTTATGTTTATACAACATTTTTTTTATTAAATTTCCAACATCTTTTTTATTTATTTCTAAATTGTCTGTAATCTGTATTTCAAGATGTTTTGGAGGATCAGGCATTCCGTAAAATACAAAATGAAATTTAATATCTTTTCTGAAATTATTTGAAAGAAAAACTCCCTGAATTAAACTATGAATTGCAATGTCCATTCTTCCTGCTTTCATCAAATCTACTCTCCCTTTCTTGTCTGATAGAGATTTTCCACTAGTCGTTGCTTTTGATGAAAAATATATGAAGTGTTTCATATAAACACTCTAATCATACAATTATATAAATATTTATAAGATATAAGAAATAATTTTAAGTATAGATAAGTTATACTTTCAAAAAGATACTTTTGGAAAAATCAATGCGGATTTAATAGAATCAAATATTAAATATTGTGGACTTCCTTCTTCTTATAAATCTTTAAGTTTTTTTAATCCTTCGATTGTAATTAATAATCCAATCCTTTGTAGAAAAGAGAGTCTCTTAATATTAGATGAATTTTAAATAGGTTGCATAACAAATTCAGATCTGGCAAATATTTCTTTTTCATTTGTTACTTTATACATGCCAATAAATTTCTCCTCACAAAAAACAGAGATTATTTTTTCTTTTTCTAAATGAGATTTTTCTTTTAAGTCTTCATATCTGAGAGGTTTTCCAGTGTAAATTTGTTTTAGATTTTCTTTTTTTATTTGAACAACTGGAAGAATATTTTTTATTGCTTCTTCAGCAGGAATTATTATCTTTTTTAATAATTTATCTTTTCCTTTTTCATATTCATTAACTGCTTTCTCAAAATCATATAAATTTACACTTGGATATTCTTTATCATCCTCTTCAAAAATTCCTGCTCTTATTCTCCTGAGTTCAAGCATGTGTGCTCCAATTTTCAATTCCTTACCTAAATCATCAACAAGTTTTCGAATATATGTTCCACCTTCGCATTTTACTCTAAATAAAATATCTTTTCCATCTTTTTCTAAAATTTCAAATTTTTTTATTTTTCTTTTTCTTTTCTGTCTTTTAACTCTTGACTTTACAGGAGGTGTCTGCTTTATAGTTCCTGTAAATTTCTCCTTAATTGTTTTCTTTATTTTTTCCAGAGAAATATCCTCATGAATTCTCATTATTCCAACATATTCTTTATCTTTTCCAATAAAATATCCTGTTAATTTGCATGCACGATTCAGTGCTATAGGCAAAACTCCTGTTACTTTTGGATCAAGAGTTCCAAAATGCGATGTTTTTCGCAAGTCTAAACTTTTTCTAACAAAATTAGAGATATCAAAACTCGTTGGTTCAGAGGATTTGTCAATATTAATAATTCCAAATTCTAAAAGTTCTGAAATTGACTTATCTTTGATTTTCATTTTTTAAAACTATCTAATTTTATCTCTCGAAGTTTTATAATCTCTTATATCTTCAATACATTGCAAACAAAAAGGAAAAGTCTCTGCTTTTTTTCTTTCATGAGCATATCTTTTGGCTTCTAGAACTGATAATTTTTGTTGCATTACACATAAATCATTAGTACAATGCAATCCTAATTCTTCTTTTGTATTTGTTCTTCCATAAGATGGAGCATTAAACATGTGTCCAAATTCATGGAACATAACATGTTTTGCTAATATTCTATCTTCTAATCTTGAGGTTGAAATAAGAATATCTCCAATACGATTAGGCATATCAGAATATCCTCCAAAAATCCAAGAAGTATCTCCAGAATATAAATCAGGGTCTATAAGAATAAATTTATCTTGATTAGAAAGTTTAATAGCTTCTTTTATTCCATTAATGTTCATTAATAACATATCATAATTAACTTGATTTCTTTTTGTATTAAATGTCTCTTCTACAAGATATTGAATAAACTTGTCTGATTTTAGCTCATGATATTCTATTGGACGAATATTATTTAATTCTGAAATACATTCTTTTACAATTTTGCTAGACCATCTTCTTGAACCATTTAGAATATAGATATCATCAGTCATTTTAAATCTCTCTCAAATATTTTTTCTATTTTTTTCATCAAATTTCCTATTATACATCTCAAATTATCACTTACTCAAGGCTTTTCTTTGTTGTCTTTTAGGTTGTTTGACTTTTGTTTCAGTCTGATGCTTCATCTGTTTTGCCTGATTTTTTTCTAATTTTTTCATAACTTCTTCACTTGCTTTTGTTTTTTCTTCTTCCTCTTTTTTTTGCTCTTCTGTTTTTTCAGTCTTTTTTTCAGTTTTTTCTTCTAATTCCTCTTTTGGTTTTTTCTTTTTAGATTCTTCAGCCTTTTTTTCTATTTTTTCTTCTCTTAATTTTTTGAATTTTAACTTATTAGGAAGTTCAGAAAGCTCTGCTTTGATAATCTCTCCTTCTTTTATAACTTTAATCTTAATTTTAGCAGGAGGATTTTTTATACCTCTAAACCAAATAAATTCATTGAGATATTTATCAAATTTTATCTTTTTTAAATTCCTATCATAAATCTTCATATGCTTTACTAAAAATTCTTTTATTGTTTTAATTGCTTTAGGTGTCCTTTTGTGCTTTGGAACTTTCTGATATTTTTTTCTAAGAGGAATGACATATTCTCTTTCAATTTTTTTTTGTAATTCAATTTTTGATTTTTTAGCCATTTTTATTTTAATCTAAGTTTTCTTTTGTTTAACTCTGATTTTATTATCTTTGAAAGTTCATCAGAATCCTCTCCATTAATTATTAATCCCTGTCCATTATCTGAATATTTTGCTAAAGCATCTAAATTAGATGACTCAAATAAGCAATTATTTCTTCCAGAAGAATAGACTCCTCCCTTATGACTCATATTTAAAAATAAATTTGAAACTGTTCTTGTAATATTACCTTTTCCAATTATTTTATATTCCATTTTATCCAAAATGTGATTTTTTTTGTTTTCTTGGTTTTATATGAAGTTTAGTTCTTCTCCATGAACGTCTATGTTTTGTGATTGAAGAAGGATGGATTTTTTTATCTTTTCCAAATTTCTTTAAAACCACCCAAACTGGAACCCATTTTGTTTTTCTTCCAGCTTTTGATAATTTTTCCTTTTTTATACTATTTTTAATTCCCATGATATCTGTCTGTTTCCTCCCTTATTCTTTTAGAATATTTGTGAATAAATCTCTCTTTTGTTTTTCCAGATTTCATTTCATATATAACTCCATTTTGTTCTACATAAATATCTGTTTTAGATGAATCTAATTCTTTTCCATCAAGAAATACTGGAAATATGAGAGTTTTTTTGAAAATCGAATTCATTTCAATTAAATGCTCTCTTCCTATCATTTCTTTTTTTGGAATTTCTTTTAATTCATTTTTCTTTATTTTTTCTAATTTCATTTTATTTCCTCTAAAAATCTTTTACCATAATTCGTTAATTTTCTTCCTCTTTTTCCTTTTTTTGTTTTATTTTCAACCTTTTCAGTAAAATTTGCTTTATCTGCTTGTTGTAAAATTGTTCTAATAATCTTTCCACTTCCTTTCTTAAATCTTTCTGGCTTCATACCTCTATTTTTTTTACTTCCATATTTAACTCTTAATCTATTTACTCCTATTATCTCATTTTTATAAATTTGTTTTAAAATACTTGCAGCTCTTTTATACCAAAAATCTTCATCTTCTATAGGACGTTCCTTTGCTGGACTTGATTTAACATACTGAGCCCATTCAGGTTCCTTAAATTCCGGAATTTTTTTCAAAGCTTCAGCTAATTTTAAATTAAATTCTTGAACATCTAAATCATATACTGAATTTTTTTCCATTTTAAGCCATGCTTTACAGCATTAGATACTTCTATGAAGTTTTAGCTAATTTTATTTAAAAAAAGAGATTTATAAAACTATCTTTTTATTATTTTTTGTTCTTCTTTAATGCAATAGTGAATCCTATAATCCTTCCAGAATAATTTTTTCCAAGATTCTCTAAAATTTTTTCTTTGATTTTTTTTATTTCTTCTCTGTTTCTGCAAGCACTTTTCAAAACAGAAATTTTAATGTTTTTATTTTTCTTAAAATCTCTTTTTAAATTTTCAATAAAATTCTCTGTAATTTTCTTCTTTCCTAACTGAATCTGAGTTGTTATCGGCATTTATTTTTTTCCTTTTTCTTTTAAAAATTCTTTTATATTTTCTTTTTTGACCTTAATTCTTTTGAATTTTTTAATTCCAAAAGTTCCATCCAGCATATTTTCTTCCTTATACATATCTTTTCTTTTAAATCTGTGAATTATTATGTCTTTTTTATTTTTTTTCCAATCCTTGCTATAAGCTGCACAAAAAATTGCTGCTTGTTTTATATCTCCTTTTTTCGGTTTTCCTTTAATATTAACAAAAGGACTTCCTCTTTCTTTAGTATGAAAAATTTCCTCATTAGAATTTGCCTGCTTTATTAACTCCTCATTATTCTCTGCACTTTTTCCTCCTAATATTATAGTTTTATTTGAAGTGATAATTTCCCGAAATTTCATTTTTTTAAATTTTTATCAATTTTATTTCTATGATAATCACATAATCTATATAATCTGCCTGTTTTTGGATTTATTCTCTTTACTTTTTTTCCACATAGAATACATTCTCCATTTTCTCTTCTTCTTTTGTAAAGTTGCATTACTCTTTCATTTACAGAAAGATTATATCTGCTGACCTGAATTCTAAAACTCTTATACAAATAGTTTCCAATTGCTTTTTTAGAATCTTTTCTTATTCTTTTAAATAAATTCCTTAATTCTAAGAAATTAATTTTTTTTAATTCCATTTAACTCCTTTTTAAATTTTTATCAACAATTTTTAAACATTTCTTTTGATTTTCCCATTTTAATTTATTTATAGCTTCTTCAAATCCTAACCACTTATAATTCGAATGCTCTCTTTTATCTATTTTAATTTTTTTTCTTACAGATTTTTTTACTTCAGCAGAATAAAGAGAATAGTTTTGTCCTATAAAGCCTTTTCTGTCAGAATATTCTTTATCATATCTAAATTTTCCTGAAATATTAAATTTTTTTATTCTAATTGCTTTCAAACCAGTTTCTTCTTTTAATTCTCTTTTAACAGTTCTTTTTTTTGTTTCATAAATTCTTTTTCCTCCTTTGGGAAATTCCCATCCTCTCCAATGAAGTTTTCTTTTTAATAATAGATACTCAATTCCTTTTTTTGTTTTTGAATAAACTACAATAAAAAGTGATTTTCTATATTTTTTTTTCATCTTAAATCCATCTTCTGACTTTTTTCTTATAATTGAGATATTTTTTTTCAAATTTTTTTCCAAGATTTTTTTCTTCTTCAGGAATAAAAATAATTTCCATTAATATTATAAAAAGTATAGGAAAGATAAATGTAATTAATGTTCCATGTAGAATCGCTATTCCAAATAAGACTAAAGCCATTCCTAAATACATTGGATGACGACTGATACTAAAAGGACCTGAGATTTCAAAGGAAGTAGGAATTTCATAAGGTTTGACTGTTGTTTTATTTTTCTTGAATATTCTATCTGTCCAGAGATTTAAAATTATTCCAAATAAAATTAGTAGCCATCCAGTATAGATATAAGGAGGAAAGATTATTTTATTAATAGGAAATATAAAATAGAATATTATTGATAAAGCTAGAATTCCTATAAAGTATGTTTGAGGCATAACTCTTTGATTTATTTTTTCCATTTTTTTAAAGCTTTTTTTAATTCAACATGCTCTTTTGAATATTTCTCTAAAGAAATCTTTTTGAGAGTTGCTTCAACAGCTTGTCTCATTGCTCTTGCTCCTGCTTCACTTCCAGAAGGATGTCCATGTATACCTCCTCCTGCCTGTAAAACAATATCTTTTCCCATAAATTCTATAATTTTTGGAACTAATCTTGGATGAACTCCTCCAGAAGCAACAGCTAAAACAGGTTTTGTTCCATACCATTTTTGAGCTAAATATCTTTTTGTTTTTTTTATAAATTCTTTTTCAATATCTTTTTCTATATGTAAAATTTCTTCTTTTTCTCCTGACATTTTTCCATAAGCTGTTCCAATGTGAAGTGTATCAACTCCAACCATTCTTGCTAATTGAGCAATAACTTCCATAGACATTCCAAAATGTCCTTCATTTTCTGCTCTATCAATCATAGCATGTCCTGCTCTATGGGCATGAATAGGAAGTTTTGTATTATTTCTTGCAGTCTGCAGACTTGCCCATCCTAAAGATATAATGTCCAACATGATATAATTCCCTCCATTATCCTCGACAAATTTAATTCTTTTTAACATCTCTTCTGTTTCAGCAGTGCAGTTGATTAAATAGGCTTTTTTTTCTCCTGTTTCTTTTTCTGCTTTTCTTTTCATTTTTATTGTCAATAAAAATCTTTTTTTAAATTCATTAAAATTTTGATTTGTCAGATTTTCATCATCTTTAACAAAATCACAACCACCTTTCCAAGAATCATATGCAACTTTTGCATGTTCTTTTGGACTTAATCCAACTTTCGGTTTTACGATTGTTCCTATAAAAGGCCTTTCTTTAATTCTGAATTTTTTTCTAAGCCCTTTAATTCCAAAAGAAGGTCCCTTAAAACTTCTTAGCATCTTTTTTGGTAGAAATATATCTTCAAAAAAAAGTTCTTTTAGAGATTTCATTCCAAAAATATTTCCTCCAATAGAAGACATGATTTCAGGTAAATTTCCCAACTCAAAAAGTTTAATAGGATAGGCAATTCTTACTCTATTTCTTTTTTTATCAATATAAAATACTTCTGGAGAAAGTTTTTTTGCGATTTCTTTATTCATTGTTTTGATATCTGTCCATGTTCCTATAGAACTTTCTCCTGCAACAGAGTTTATAACTTCTTCAAAATTCTTTTTATTTTTAGGAATGATTCTATACTGACATATAACTTCATTTTTTTTAGGATGATATTTTAAATTTATGAACGACATTTTTCCTCTTTCAATTATTTAAGATAATTTTCTTTTACTTATAAATCTTTTATTTAAAATCATCTGCAAACCTTTATAAAAAATTAATCTTCAGTATTTAAATGGAGAAAGAACAGTTTGAAAAAAATATTAGGAAAGTTTATGATTTGTCCTTAAAATTTAATAAAGGTATGAAAGAGTATTTTGTTTCTCTAAAAGATAAAGGAGAAAAAAGAGACTTTATAGTTAATTTTCTTGAAGAACAAGGAATGGAGGTAAATGAAGAATCTGTTTTAGCTGCATCAATGAGACTTGTTTTTCTTAAAAAAACACATCTGGAACAATTTATGAAAAAGAATAATTATTCACAGGAAAAAATAGATGAAGTAAACAAAAAATCTTATGAATGGGTTAGAAATTTTTACGAGAAGAATTTTGAGGAATTTATTTCCAAAGTTGAATCAGAAAATCTTTTAACAGAATTTTATTTAGAAATCTTAAAAGGAGTTCATAAAATAGGCTTAGAATTAGATAAACTCCAGCCAAAATGGCTTTCTAAATTAGAAGAAACAAATGCCTGTCTTGAAAATGATTTTAAGAAGAAAGAGGAAATAATCTCATTTTTGAAAAAAGAAAATCTTTTTGATAAAGGACACTCTAATGAATATTCTGAGAGGTCTTATTCAATACTGGTTAAAGAAAAAGGAGAATACAAAGTAAAAACATATCCAGAACTATTTCCTGATGAAATAGAAAGAATAATTAATGAATTAAAGTCACTAAAAGAAAAACTTTCTTCACTAGAAGACAACATTTATAACCAAAAACAAAACTACATTAATTACATAGATTCATTAATTTCTGCATTTTTAGAAAAAGACAGGAATAAACTCATATTAACATGGTCAGAAGTGGATAAAGCAT
Source organism: Candidatus Woesearchaeota archaeon (assembly GCA_964581415.1). Classification (GTDB taxonomy): domain Archaea; phylum Nanobdellota; class Nanobdellia; order Pacearchaeales; family GW2011-AR1; genus CAYTGG01. The sequence continues at coordinate 8,706 of CAZOOJ010000011.1, read as the reverse complement.
GGATGAAAATAACAACCCTCTTTCAGATAAATCATCTTTTTGAAGATTATGAGGATCCCTACAGAAATACTGTTTCAATTGAATGGGATTTAAGATTGCCTAACCTTAAAATAAAAGGAAGTAAAAGAATAAAATCTATTCAGGAATTTTATGATAACTTTTTTGAAAATTTTGGAAAAGAAAAATACAAGAAAATTTATGAACAATCAAAAGATAATTTAAACAGAGTCCAGTTTTATTTAGGAAAACCTGTTTTGTATTATGCAGACAGATTAAATGGGCTTTTTTCAGCTCAGGTTATACCTAATGACGAGAATGTAAGTAAAGGATATGGAAAAAAGATTTTTGCTTTTCCTGATTTAGTTTTAATTGATGAACAATCTTCTCCCTTTATGTTATTACCAAAGAAAGTTTATGAACAAGATGTTGTTAAATATTTCAGGAACTTTATACATAATGAAGAAGAAAAATGGAAAGAGATATATGATATATCTACAGTAGGACATGAATGTGGTCATATTTTATGGAAAGACGAGGAAACAGAATCAAAAATGAATGCTTCAGGAGATTTTCAAAATATTGAGGAGTTTAAGGCTTCAGCCACTTCTCTTACAGCATTTTTTCTTAATGAAAAAGAAGATATTAAGAAAGATTTAATTTATTATACTCTAAGCAGGGCTGTTTCAATTATTGCAGGAATGGAAATAACTGATAGGAAACCTTATTATTGTGAATCACTTTTAACTTTAGATCCTTTGTTTGAATCAGGAATTTTGAATTTTGACGGAGATAAATTAAAAATAAATATAAATGAAGAAACATACAAAAAATTTAAAGAAAATTTTCTTGAAATGTACAAAGATCTCGTTTCTCATTATTTGAATAAAAAAGATGCTTCTGAGTTTTTGTTTAAATATGTCCAAGAAGAGAGTAAAAATTATCTTCCAAAAAAGAAATACATAAGAGATTTTATAGAATACTATTATAAACTTTATAAGGAATTTGGAAATCAAACAGACAAAGAAGATCCAAAGGAAAATTACATTAAAGAATAGTTATTTTTGGAAACATTTCAACTTTTTTAAAATCTTATTTCTTCTTAATCTTTAAATCCTTTTCACTATCTTCAATAATATAACCTTCTTTATTAATTTTCTCTCTTAGTTCATCTGCTTTAGCAAAATCTTTTTTCTTTCTTGCTTCTTCTCTTTCTTTTATAAGTTTTTTAATTTTTTCAGGAATTTTAATTTCTTTTTTTTCAATTTTAGATAAATTCAAGCCCAAAATTTCATCTATTTTTTTAATTGTCTGAATTTTTCCTTCTGCTTTTTTATCTCTAAGAAGTTTCCATAAAACCTGCAGTGCTTTTGGCATATCTAAATCATCATTAATTGCTTTTTCAAATTCTTTTAGATATTTCTTATTGATTTTTTTATCATCTTTTATCTCTGAAATTATGTTTTTCAATCTTAGATAAGATTTTTGAGATGTTCTTAAATTTTCAATGGAAAATATTAGAAGTTTTCTGTAATGAGTAGTTAAACAAAAATATCTATAAGTTAATGGTTCGATTTCTTTTTTGATTAAATCTGAAATTGTTAAAATTTTTCCTTTTGATTTTGACATCTTTTCTTCTTTAAAAGTTAAAAAAGCTCCATGTAACCAATATTTTACCCAAGGCTTTTTTTCAAATGCTGCTTCAGCTTGTGCAATTTCGTTTGGATGATGGACAAAAATATGGTCTGTTCCTCCAGTGTGTATATCAAATTGTTTTCCTAAATATTTTGAACTCATAGCAGAACATTCAATGTGCCAACCAGGAAATCCAATACCCCAAGGAGAATTCCACTCTTGCTGTCTTATTCCTGGCTTTTCAGAAAATTTCCATAGAGCAAAATCAGTCTTGTTTCTTTTTTCTCCAAATTCAATTCTCTTTCCTGCTTCAAGCCCTTCTTTTTTTAATTTAGCAAGTTTTCCATAATCTTCTAATTTAGAAGTATCAAAATAAATTCCATCTGATGTTTTGTAAGTATAACCTTTTTTTTCTAAAATTCTAATCATCTCTATTTGCTCTTGAATATGTTCTGTTGCTTTGCACCAGATATCAGGTTCAATTATATTTAATCTCTTTAAATCTTTTTTAAATGCTCTAAGATAGTGTTCTGAAATTTCTTTTGCTTTCTTTCCTTCTTTTGAGGCTGCTTTTTCAACTTTATCTTCTCCTTCATCAGCATCAGAAGTTAAATGCCCCACATCAGTCACATTCATCACATGTTTAACTTTAAAACAATTATATTTCAGAACTCTTTTTAAAATATCATTAAATATATAGGTTCTTAAATTTCCTATATGCTGATACCAATAGACTGTTGGTCCGCAAGAATAAAAACTCACATTTGGAAAATTTATTGGTTTAAAAATTTCTTTTTTTCTTGTTAGTGTATTATAGAGTCTTAAAGTCATATTTATCTTTAGAAAACACTATTTAAAAAAATAACTCTTTGAATCTTAATAATAAAATTATTCAGGTAAAATCTCTAAGTCAACACTCACAGGAGTTCCATAAACATTTCCTCCTTGAGCTCCTTTGTATACATTTACATAATATCTTATACTGCAAGAAGGAGCTGATTCAGGTATGTTAAATCTCACAAAAACAGGATCATCCATAACTGTTGCTGGAGGAATCATAAGATTATTTTCTTTTTTTCCTAATGAAATTAAGTCTTCAGCATCTGTTAGAATCATACCACAATCTGTTTCTTCAGCAGAAACTCTATAAGAAAAAGATATTTGTTCATTTTCAATATTTCTAATAGCAAAGCCAAATCCTAAATTATCTGTTCCTTTCTTAATTTTAATTTGTCTTGTTGGAGGATAAACAATAATTTTTTTTGTGCTATCTTCTGCAAATAAACTATTTATTTTATTCATTATTTGTGAATTAATTCCTTCTATTGCATTTTCACCTGTTTCTCTAATTTTACTTATAAAATATATTCCAACTATCAAAAAAGCTACAATAAGTACAATAGTAACAATAGTTCCTACAGACATCTCCATAGCTGCTTTTTTGTTAGAAGATAAAATCATTTTAACCTACTGGAAAAATTCCAGTTGAGAGATATTTAATAGTTACAATAGTTGTAATAACAAAAATAACAGCACTGAGAATTAGTCCTATTAAATTAAATTTTTTTGCTTTTTTTCCTAATTCTGTTTTTGAATCTTTACTTTTTATAAATCCAAAAACTCCAAAGATAAATCCTGCTAATGGCTGGAAAAATGCTAATACTATGCTTATTATTCCTAAAGTATAATTTACTAAATCTAACTCCTCTTTTTTAATTGACATAATAAAGATAATTATTTTGTTTTTATAAATGTTTTGAATTATTCTTTTCCATTTAAGTAACTTTTTAGATGATAATAAGATTATATTCAATAAGTTTAAAAAAGAAATAAGATTCTTTTTTCTATGAACAACAGAGTCTAAGTCTCCCTTTGATTATGGGAACGTAGCTCAGGGGGAGAGCACATGACTGAAGACAAGAAAAATCTCTGATTTTTCAGAATATCAGACTTTCGTTAGATATCATGGTGTCCCGGGTTCGAATCCCGGCGTTCCCATTTTTAATATTCTCTAAAAAATAAAAAACAAGCCAGAAATAGGCCATCTTCTGTTGTTCGTCGTTAAAACGAACCGAACATGTTAACATTTCACTTAGCAGCTCGAAGCCTTGCACCAATCAGGATGCTCGTTTCATCAACTTCAAAACTCTTAGGTGTTCTGCATTTAGGCGCAGCGAGGTTTTGAAGGACCCGGAAATTCGTAGAATTTACACGGAATCTCTTGCTTTTCTTAGTTCATCGCATGAATCATAACTCCAAACAAGCTGTGTCGTTTCTTTAACATTGCCTTGCCTTTCAGCAATTCCGTTTTCACGAAATGATTTTTATTTGGTGGACGGACCTTCCTCAGAATTCGGAAATTATTGATATTTCCTGACAATTTAATGCCTGAATTCCGAAAATTAACTATCTGACTTGTAAAAAGAAATCGGAGATATACTTTAAAAAGTTTTCTTTCCTTTTTTTATATGTTAAAGTCTTTATTATCTGGATTTTTTGTTAAAATAGTTGCTGGTTTTGATGTGTTAACAAGAATTTCAATCATGACTAATGTTGCAAAAACAAAAAAAGGAAAATTAGCATTTATTTTAGGAGCATTGTTTATAGTAACTCTCATGATTATTTTTTCATTTTTATTTGGTTCCATTTTAAAGAGAATCCCTTATTCAAATTATATATCAGCAGGTTTAATTTTTCTTCTTGCAATTTTTATACAATTCAATGTTTTTTTTGAAAAACCAAAGAAAAAAACTGAAAAAAAATTAGTTCATTATAAACCAGTATTTTCTAAAAAGAAATTTTTTAAATTGATTTTTATTGGTTCTCTTGCAACTTTTGCAACAATTATTGATGATACAATTGCTTATACAGGATTATTCGCAAGTAAAATTACAAACAATCTTTTTATCATTATAGGCATTTTTTTAGCAGTTTCTTTAGAAATTTTAATGATGATTTATTTTTCTGATAAACTTATGAGATTAAAATACAGAAAAGAAATAACTTCAATAGGTTTGATAATTTTAGCTATATTAATTGCTATAGGTATTCTCTAAAAAATTAAAAAGAATTTATATAAAATTAATTTTGAAAAAATTTATATTCTCTAAATCCTGTCTATTCTTATGGATTGGTTTTCAAAAAATGTAAAAGAGGTTTTTTCTTCTTTAAAAACTTCTGAAAAAGGCTTAAGTCAGGAGGAAGTTAAAAAAAGAAGAAAGAAATATGGAAAAAATAATATTAAAAAAAAGAAAAAATTAAGACCTTTAAAAATTTTAATTAAACAATTTAATTCTTTTTTAATATATATCCTGTTAATTGCTGCAATTGTTTCATTTTTCATTGGACATAAGATAGACAGTTTTATCATAGGTGCAATTGTTTTTCTCAATGCAGGACTTGGATTTTTCCAACAATATAAAGCAGAAAAAGCAATTCAAAAATTAAGAAAATTAGTGATTCCAAAATCTAGAGTAATTCGGGAAGGCAGGCAAAGTATAATTCCTTCTGAAGAGTTGGTTCCAGGAGATTTGATTTTATTAAATTCTGGAGATAAAATTAATGCAGATTGCAGAATAATAGAATCTGAAAATTTACAAACAAACGAAGCGATATTAACTGGAGAGAGCTTACCTGTAGATAAAGAATCAAAAAAACTTTCTGAAAATACTTTTTTGGCTGAAAGAAAAAATATGGGTTATATGGGGACTTCAGTAGTAAAGGGAAGCTCGAAAGCTATAGTAGTTTCAATAGGAAAAGATACTGAATTTGGCAAAATCGCAGAAAATCTTCAAGAAATAGAAATATCAACAACACCTATGCAAAAGAGATTAGACAAATTTTCTAAACAGATCGGAATTATTATCTTGGCTATAATGGGAATGGTGATATTGCTTGGAGTCTTAGAACATTTTGATTTAATGAAGATGTTTTTTGTTTCAATAGCTCTAGCTGTTTCAGCAATTCCAGAAGGACTTCCAGCTGTTCTTACAATTTCTTTTGCTATCTCTTCTGTTATAATGTCAAAAAGAAACGTCATAATTCGAAGACTTCCTGCAGTTGAAAGTTTAGGAAGTGTTACAGTTATCTGTTCAGACAAAACAGGAACAATCACTGAAGAAAAATTAACTATTGAAAAAATTTTTACAAATAACTCTTTTTATATCAAAAAAGAAAAAGATATTTTCGAAAAAAATAAAATAGTGGATATAAAAAAGAATAAAGGAATTTACGAATTATTTAAAACAGGAATTCTTTGTAACAATGCCCGATTTGAAATAATAAAAGATAAATATGAAATTATCGGAGATCCTACTGAAAAAGCATTAGTTTCAGCTTCTTTAGATTTAGGATTAAACAAAAAAATCTTAATCGAAAAGGAACCAAGTATAAAAAAATTCGAATTTGATTCTAAAAGAAAAATGATGTCAGTAGTAAGATATAATGGAAAATTTAATACTCTCTATTCTAAAGGAGCAATTGAAAATATCTTAGGCATCTGCAATTCTGAATTAATTAATGGAAAAATTAAGAGTTTATCAGATAAAAGAAAAAAAGAAATTTTAAAGCAATCTAGAAAAATGGAAAAAGAAGCATTGAGAGTTTTGGCATTTGCTTTTAGAAATATTTCTTCTAAAAATAAATTTAAAGAGAAAGATTTAACTTTTCTGGGATTTGTCGGAATGATTGATCCTCCTAGAAAAGAAGTGAAGAATGCAATAGAATCATGTAAGAATTCTGGAATAAAAGTGAAGATGATAACTGGAGATTCTAAGATAACTGCTGTGGCAATTGCAAAACAAGTGGGAATAGAGGGAAAAGCAATAACAGAAAAAGAATTGATAAAAATGAATGATGAAGAATTAAAAGAGAAAATAAATGGAATTGGAATATTTGCAAGAACTTCTCCAAATCAGAAATTAAGAATAACAAAAATTCTTCAAGATAATTTAGAAGTTGTTGCAATAACAGGAGATGGAATAAATGATTCTTTGGCTTTAAAATCTGCAGATATAGGTATTTCTATGGGAAAAAGAGGAAGTGATGTTGCAAGAGAGATTTCTGATGTAGTCCTAACTGATGATAATTTTGCATCAATTGTTGAGGGAATTAAGCAGGGAAGAAAAACCTATGATAATATAAAGAAATTTACCAAATATTTTTTAGCAGTTAATTTCAGCGAGATACTTTTAGTCATTATCACCTTATTTTTAAAATTACCTCTGCCTTTATTGCCTCTACAAATTCTTTGGATGAATCTCGTTACAGATTCTTTTCCAGCTTTAAGTTTAGTTTTTGAGAAGGAAGAAAGTGTTATGAAAACAAAACCTAGAAAAGAAAAAAGTCTATTGGACAATATCTGGAAATTTATAATTCTTGGAGGAATACTTGCTTTTGTAACAGAATTTATTATTTTTTTAATTGGAATTAGAAATAATCTTCCAATAGAACTAATAAGAACATTAGTTTTAACAACAGCAATTTTATTTGAATTATTTTTTGTTTATACTTGTCGTTCAAATAAATCAGTTTTTAAAAACAATATTTTTTCAAATAAATGGTTAAATTATGCTGTTTTATTCTCTATTGGAATGCATCTTTTATTAGTTTATACATTCTTAAATAAAATTTTTGGAGTTGTTCCTTTAACATTAAAAGAATGGATATTTATCTTACCTTTTGCGATTTCTGGATTGATTATCTTTGAAATTGTAAAATTTATAAGAAAGAAATAAATTCTTTCAGTTAAAAATCTGACATAAAGTTAACAGCTTATAGAAAGAGGCTTTGAGAAATTCTTCTAAAAGAAGCCATCTTATTTTATTTCTAAGTTATTAATTAATACTGAATTTATAAATAGAATTAATCTATTTCTTGAGAAATTATTCTTTAAGGAATTAAATTCTGTAGAAATTATCATTAATAGGCAGAGTCTTATGATAAAAAATAGTAAATATTCTTGTGTTTTTTTCCATAAACTTTAAATAATCTTATTTTTTATACAATTAAAAGAGGAAAATGAAAACTTTAGATACTTTAGAAATCTTAGCTGTAATCTCAATACTTTTTATAATCTTTAAATTTGCTATCTTTGCATTAAATCCAAGAAAAGATATAAAATTTTCAAAAAAATTTTATTCAAAAACTTCTTTAATTAAATTAATTTCATTAGTTCTTGCATTAAGTATTCTTTATATTTTAATTGATTCAGGATTGACTATAATTGATATATTAGCTGTGACTCTTTTTTTAGCTTTAGTTATTGTAGTAGGAATAATAGATTATACTGGAGAATTTGTTAAAAAAATAAAATCAAAAAAATTTCTTAAGAAAAAATTAATAACAAAAGATTTTATCAAAAAAGAATTTTTATATTTTCTTATCTGGCTTTTTTTAATTGGTTGGGGAATCAAGGTTATTTTCTTTTGATAATAATTTTTAATACTTATTTTATTATTCTATAACTGGATGTCGCTATCAGAGAAATTCCTCTGATAATTCCTATTAGAAATTAAACTAATTGCTTTTTCATAAAAATTAAATAAAAAGAAATATATAAATTTTTCAATATCTTTTTCAAATAAAAAAATTAAAAAATAAATTTTATTTAAACAAGTTCTTTTCTTAAACTTTTTCTTTATCAGAATCTGTTTAATGTTTTGTTCTATCTGAATTCATCGGTTTCGCTTCATTAACTCTTAACTTTCTGCCTTCAATTTCCTTATCATCCATTTCAGAAATCGCTTTTTTTGCACTTTCATCATCTTTGAAAGTTACAAAACCAAATCCCTTTGATCTACCAGAAAATCTATCCTTAATTAAAGTAGCTTCTTCAATTTCACCAAATGATGAAAAAAGTTCTTTCAACTTTCCTTCTTCAATACTAAACGGTAAATTACCTACGTAAATTTTCATTTTTTCTCCTTACATTTATATCTATCAGAATCAGCTCGAAATTTCTTACCTATCTAACAGTATTATGTAGAATTTGAAATTCTTTTTAAAGGTTTTGGAAATGATTTATAGAACTAATAAGAGCTATTAACAGAAGAATTATTTTATTTATTCAAATAT